>NZ_JBBECH010000052.1:0-98193 GCF_040881935.1 Saccharospirillum sp.
GAAGGTGATGTTCTGCAGAATATCCCGCTCGGCGACACCTACGTGGAACGTCACGGCGTGCCTTACCTTTCCGTGCATCGGGCCGATTTGCATCGGGTACTGGTCGAGCGGGTGCGTGAGCTGAAGGCCGACGCGATCACACTGAACGCGGCGGTCTCCGAGTTCACCGAAGACGAACAGGAGGTCACCCTGCATTTTGCCGATGGCGGCACAGCCCGGGGCGATGTGCTGATCGGTGCCGATGGCATCAAATCGGTTATCCGCCAGCAAGTGCTGGGCGATACACCCATCAATTACACCGGCGATGCCTCCTGGCGGGTGATCGTGCCGATGGACCGTCTACCGGAAGAATATCGCCAGACCAGCGTCGATATTTGGGTTGGACCCGGCAAGCACGCGGTCACCTACCCGATGCGCGAAGGAACCCTGTTGAACCTGGTTGGCTGTGTGGAACAGCACGACTGGGACGATGAGTCCTGGGTCACCAAACGCCCCTGGGAAGAGCTGAAGGCTGACTTTGTGGGCTGGCATCCGGCCATTAGCGCCATTATTGAGGCGGCCGACCGGAATGAATGCTATCGCTGGGCGATGAACAACCGTATGCCGGTCGATAATTGGAGTACGAAGCGCGTCACCCTGCTGGGCGATGCGGCGCACCCGACGCTGCCCTACATGGCGCAAGGCGCGGCCATGGCCGTGGAAGACGCTGCGGTGTTGGCCCGGGCTCTGGTTCAGGAATCCAACCCGACCGAGGCGTTGCAGCTTTATCAACGCAATCGGCTGGAGCGCACCGCAAAAATCGTCAATGAGTCCTCCGATAACCGGAATCTGTTCCATCTCGACTCTGTCGGGGCCTTACGCGAGGCCTTTGCCAAGCGGGACATGAACGCCGAGCGCACCGCCTGGCTGTTCTCCTACGATCCGACTGGGGTGCCACTGGTCTGATCCGTATCAAGGCTACTGATGGGCCGGGCTTCATGGCACTATCGACGGTCCAGCCCTGTTGTGAGCTTCGCCCGTGGATAGACGACTGAAATTCCGGCACATCCAGTGTTTTCTGGAGGCGGCCCGATCGCACCACCTGACCGAGGTGGCCAGAACGCTTAACGTGACTCAGGCAGCGGTCTCGAAAACGCTGACCGAACTGGAAACGATCATGGGCATGCAGTTGATCGTGCGTGACCGGTCGGGCCTGTCGCTGACGCCCCGAGGGGAGGTGTTCTATCACTACGCGGCGGCCGGCATGGAGTCGTTCGAAAAAGGCTATGAAGGGCTAGTCGGACTCAGTGATGCCCCCAGCATTGAATTACGCATCGGGGTTTTGCCGACGGTGGCGGCGCGGTTTATGCCCCAGGCGATGAATACGTTTTTTGCCCAGGCTACACAACCGGTCAATTTTGCGCTCCAGACCGGTTATAACCGCCACCTGTTCGACTTGCTACACGGTGGCAAAATTGACCTGGCGATTGCCCGGATCGGGGTGCCGGAAATGATGCATGAACTGGACTTCATTCATCTGTATGCCGAGCCCATAGTGCTGGTGGCCCGGGCTGGTCATCCGATTCTGGCGTTGCCCACCGCCAGCCGAATGCGGGCGGTTAAAGATTACCCATTTTTACTGGCACCGAAAGATACCCGGATCCGTCCGATCATTGAGCAGTCGTTCGCGACGTTGAATATCCCTTTGCCAGGCACGCTGATCGAGACCGTCTCGAACACTTTTGGCCGGTCCTACCTGCCGAAGTCTGATGGCTTGTGGATGATTTCGTACGGTGTAGTGGGGGACTTGATCGAGTCGGGGGTGCTGGCACTGGTCGCGGAGCCACTCGACAGCACCCGTGAACCGGTCGGCCTGGTGCGGCGGCTGGATCAGGAAATGCCGGTTGCAATGCGCCAGTTGATGTCGATCCTGCTGGCACAAACGCGTGATTTGCGGCCCCTGACCGACAGCCCGGGCTGAGTAGGGAAACACAGCGTTGCAGGCCCCGATTGCTCGACTTAAGCCCGGCACGGGGGGATAACAGGCTCTCTGGCCTTTCACTGTAGGTAGCTTTCGGGAAGTGATACAGTTCGTAATGAAATAATCACTATTATGATTATCACAATAGTGATTAAATAGTTGGCAGTAGCAAAACGCAGTCGCCTGACCGTTCAGCCATGGGCCGTGCCCGGGTCGGGCCAACTTCACTCTCCTGGCGAGGAACTTGATATGTCATTGACCGAAAAGCCGGCCACGTCGCCTGAACGTGATGCCTATTACAAAAAACTCGATGACCGCAGCATGTCGGCGTTGTGGAATGTCCTCAGCGACATCATTACCCCGACGCCACGCAGTGGCTGTCAGCCGTTCAAGTGGGATTTTAATGAGGCCCGGGATCTGCTGATGGAGGCCGGCGGGCTGATTACCGCGAAAGAAGCCGAGCGCCGGGTACTGATTCTGGAAAACCCGGGTCTGCGTGGCCAGAGCCGCATTACCACCTCGCTTTATGCCGGGCTGCAACTGGTCATGCCGGGCGAGGTGGCACCCGCACACCGCCACAGCCAATCAGCCCTGCGCTTTGTCGTCGACGGCGATGGCGCCTACACCAACGTGGCGGGTGAACGTACCCTGATGCACCAAGGCGACTTTGTTATTACGCCGCCCTGGGCCTGGCACGACCACGGCAATGAGTCGGACCGGCCGATGATCTGGCTCGACGGGCTCGACATTCCCATGGCCTCTTTCTTCGATGCATCCTTTGCCGAGGGCTATGGCGCCGAATCCCAGCCTGAATCAATTCCCGGTGGCGACAGCCTGGCTCGATACGGCAGTAACCTGATGCCCTTCGGCTATGAACAGCAGGGGCTGGCGTCGCCGATTTTCAATTACCCCTATGACCGCACCCGTGAAGCCCTGGAGCAGATGCGGTTGCGCAATGAATGGGACCCCTGCCATGGCCTGAAGATGCGTTACGTGAACCCGCTGAACGGTGAAGACGCCATGCCAACCATCTCAACGGCCATGCAATTACTGCCCAAAGGCTTTGCCACCGACGGTTACCGGGCCACCGACGCCACGGTATTCAGTGTGGTGGAAGGCCATGGCCGGACGACAATCGGCGACACCGTGATCGACTGGAAACCCAAAGATCTTTTTGTGGTGCCAAGCTGGGCACCGGTGGTGCACCAGGCGCAGGGCGATGCGGTGCTGTTCAGTTTTTCAGATCGCGGCGTGCAGCAAAAACTGGGTTTCTGGCGCGAGCGCCGGGGCAGTTGATCTAGCGGTGGCTACGGCCCGCGTCGGTTACCGTTGATGCCGCTGCGGGGTCGGCGTGAATCCATCCCTGGAGCCTAGGCCGCAGCATCCTTGCTGCGGACTACCCCGCAGCGGCACCAACGGCATCCGCCGCTCGCTTTGTGCAAAATTCTGCACTTCAGTTTTTAAAACAGAAGAAGCTCAATACACGACCGAACAGATACCACAATTCAAGACAAGAGGACCTAATAATGACTGCTTATATATTTAATCCGATGCCAACCCCCAGCGTTGAAATTACCGGTGAATCAAGCCGTTTCCCGGTTCGCCGTATTTTCTGTGTGGGTCGCAACTACGAAGCTCATGCCCGTGAAATGGGTCGTGATCCCAGCCGCGAGTTTCCGTTCTTTTTCACCAAACCCGCCGATGCGATCGTGCCCGATGGTGGCGATGTGCCATACCCGCCAGAGACCGAAAGTTTTCATTATGAAATGGAACTGGTCGTCGCCATCGGCAAAGCCGGTTTTCAGATAAAAACTGAAGATGCGCACGAGTACATTTATGGCTATGCGGTCGGCAACGACCTGACGCGTCGTGACCTGCAACTGGACGCGCGGGAAAAAGGTCGCCCCTGGGATTGGGGCAAAGCGTTTGATGATTCCGCGGTGATTGGCCCTATTCAGAAAGCCAGCGACATCGGCCACCCGACCAAAGGCCGGATCTGGATTGCGGTGAATGGCGAAGTAAAACAGGACCAGGATATCGCTGATCTGATCTGGGATGTTGAGGAGATCGTCTCCATTCTGTCGCACACCATGCGCATTCAGCCGGGCGATCTGATCTACACCGGTACACCTGCAGGCGTGGGTGCGATGTCGGTCGGCGACACCGTCACCGGTGGCATCGAAGGCGTGGGCGAACATCGCATTCAGATTGTGGCGCCCCGGGAGGGTGTATGACACCCATTCTGCATAACTTCTTCCGCAGCTCGGCATCGATTCGGGTTCGCGCCGCATTGAACCTGAAAGGCATCAGCTACGATCAGGTGTCTTATGTGCTGCGCGAGAACGAACATCACTCGGAAGCGTTTCTGGCACTAAACCCTCAGGGGCTGGTGCCAGCGCTTCAGCTGGACTCGCAAACGGTCATTGCCCAGTCGCTGGCGATCATCGATTACCTGGAGGAGGTCTACCCGGAACCGGCTTTTCTGCCCAAAAGCCCGCTGGATCGCGCCTGGGTAAGGTCACTGGCCTACAGCCTGGCCTGCGATATCCACCCGATCAATAATTTGCGGGTGCTGGGCTATATTGGCACTGAGCTGGGTGCCGACGACGCCCAGGTGAAAGCCTGGTTTCAGCACTGGGTGGCCGAGGCCTTCGGCCCGCTGGAAACCATGTTGGCGAAGGATGCCCGGCGCGGCCGGTTCTGCTACGGCGATACGCCGGGGTACGCAGACCTGTCGCTCTTTGCCCAGGTGACCAACAACCGCCGTTTCGAGGTTGATATGGCACCTTATCCGACAATACAGGCCATTTACCAGGCCTGTCTGGCTTTGCCAGCCTTTGTCGATGCCCTGCCCGACAATCATCCACACGCCTCATGACCGACAGGTTCTGAGCGCTCTGCAGCGCCCGACAGCCTTGACGCTGCCGGGCGCTTTCTATAAAAGAATGACACAGCCTTGCGGTACCCTACCTTTATGAAACGCGCGCCTTTGGCCGATGCCAACGCCATGCCCGGCAATCTGCTGCGCAGATGCCACCAGATCAGCGTGGCCCTGTTTTTAAAACACTGCGATGCGCTGGGCCTGACCCAGCTGCAGTACGCGGCGCTGGTCGCGCTGGAAGAGAAAGGCCCGCTGGATCAGATTACCCTGGGCGGTTACACCGCTATGGACCGCAATACCATTGCCCTGGTCGTGCGCAAACTGGAAGAGCGGGGCTCCGTCACCCGGGTGCGCAACCCTGAAGATCGCCGCGCGATTATTGTGACACTGACGGAGGCTGGAGCGGCCTTGCGGGCAGAAGCCGAAACAACAGTCCGTCAGGTTCAGGACGACATTGTTGCACCGCTGTCTGAAACGGAGCGCGAGCATTTAGCCCTATTGCTTGGGAAAATAGCGCGCGCTCACAACGATCAAAGCCGCGTTCGGTTGCAGATGTGAGCCGGGGGTGGGCATAGCGATGACAACGGTACCGGGCTTGCGAGGGCTACGCGCCCTGGTGTCGGTGGCGAGCCAGGGCAGTGTCAGTAGTGCCGGTGAGGAACTTAACCTGTCTCAGTCGGCTGTCTCGCGAGCCATTCAGGATGTAGAGCAGCAGCTTGGTGTCGAGGTATTTGAGCGACACTATGCCGGAATGGTCTGCACTGATTTGGGTAGGCGAGTGGTGCACCGGTGTCGCCGTGCGCTCGAGCAGTTCAGGCGCGCCGAGGAAACGCTGGGCCAGTTGCAACCGGTCGGGCGTTTTGACCGGCTGGTACAGCGCATCAACGAACGACAGTTGGCGGTCATGAAGGCTATTTACGAGCATCATACCGAGCGAGCCGCCGCTCACCAGTTAGGGCTGCGACAGCCCACCATAAGCGCTACCTTGCGTGCACTGGAAGATCGTCTGAATACCCCCTTATTTCTAAGAACACGCCGGGGCATGGTTATCACCCTGTGCGGCATGACCCTGTTGCGTCACTACAAAGTCATGCAACGTGAACTGACCCTGATGCAGGATGATATTGCCCACTGGCGGGGTCAGACATCGGGCCGGGTGGTCATCGGTGCGTTGCCGCTGACCAGTGCTTATCTGGTTCCGAAAGTTATCGATGCCGTTTTGAAGGAATTTCCCGGTCTTAATATCACTGTGCACGAAGGGAGTTACGATACACTGGTCGACATGCTACACAATGCTGATGTGGATTTTCTGGTGGGGGTGCTGCATCCGAACCGGGATGAGCCAGACCTGGTGCAAACCCTGTTATTTTACGACCGGCTGTTTGCCTTTGCCCGGCCGGGTCATCCACTGGCTTTACGTGAAGCGGTAACATTGAAAGACCTGCTCGACTGGCCGTGGATCGCACCGCCAAAAGGAACGCCCGCCCGGCTGAGTTTTAACCAGCAATTCACAACCCCGGGCCTGACACCACCCACGCCTCATATCGAGGTAGGGCATTTGAGCGTTATTCGGGCCCTGCTGCTAAGCAGCGACCGCATCGCACTCATGTCACCCTATCAAGCGCACTATGAAACGCTGGAAGGACGCCTGGTCAGATTACCGGTGATACTGGATGGCCCGCCACGACCCATCGGTTACAGCTATCGGGATGACAGCACGCCGACGCCCGGTTTTCAGGCCATGATGCAGGCACTCGACCGCTTAGCGCAGTGATTACTAATCGTACGCTATAGAAGAAACGCATACCTTAGCCCTGTTTCCGCATTGGCCAGGCAGGGTTTCTCGACCGACACTGATTGTCCAGTCGGGCGATCCTTCATAGGCAGGGGTCGCTAATCCAGAATAACAATCAGATCACCGGAGAAGGCTATGTTTGCAACACCGTTCGCAAAGTACACACCTCTTACTGCAATTACCCTGGGATTGGTTCTGACCATTGCCAGCATCGCGACAGCCCAGGCGGAAACCCTGCGGGCCGAAAGTGGTAACCCGGCAACGTTCAATTCCCAGTTGGCGACACTGATGAGCACCTACTCCGAACGCGATCATGGTATCCAGATGCAGCTCAGCACCGGTCAAAACCTGGCGATGGCGGGTGTCAAAGTGGGCGCCGGGCGCATAGATCTGTCCATGATCCCGACCGAGCTGACCGGCTACATGAGTGAAGGCAGCCGCATGTATGCCAGCATGGGTGACCAGGCAAGTGCCGCCGCCGGCAATTTACGGTCGCTGTTTGGCTATGTGCACGGGGCCTATCACGTCTTTACCTGGGCCGACAGCGGGATTGAAGACTGGGATGACCTGGCAGGTAAAAACGTCTACATCGGGCCTGCATCCAGTGCGGCAAGCTCGGCTATTGAACGGGTGATCGAAGCGAACACCGGCATGACGCCCGGCAACGGTTATAACGGCATAACCATGGGCTGGGGGGCGTCCGGTCAGGCGTTTTCTGACGGGCAGGTTGATGTGCTGGTTAGTGGCTCACAGATTGGATCTTCATCCATTGAACAGTACTCCCTGGTCAAGCCCATTCGTTTTCTCGGCATTGCGCAGTCAGCCCGTGACGGGGATGTCTGGCAAGGGTTGATGAATACCGAAGGCATGATGGAGCTGTCCATCGATAACACGACCTATCCCAATGTTTCCAACCCCGACGGTGACATCGCCATGCTGGCGTTTACCATGATGTCGGTGGTTCATCAGGATATGGATGACGATACGGCCTATGCACTGACGAGCACGCTGTGGGACAACATTGACGAAATCAGAGCGTCAGGGCCAATTTTCACCAATCTGACGATCGAGTCAGCGTTTACCGGTGTGAACGTGCCCCTGCATCCAGGTGCCTATCGCTACTATCAGGAAACAGGTATTAACGTCCCTGCGCGCCTTGTTCCCTGACTCCGCGGTTAATCGACAGTAGATTTCGAACTTCACCATTGAACCTGATACCGGGGGCATTAGGCCCCCGTAATCCCACCAGGTGATGCTATGAACACATCAGCAACTGACTCTATCGCGACTGATAAGAATTGCAGGCCCGGCATGCGCGATATTCTGTGTCTGGCTATTGGTCTTGCCATAGCGACATTGGGCCTGCTCAACAGCATGCCAGCCATTCCCGGTCTGCCCAGAGTCGGACCCTTCGGCTACGAATTCATGCACCCGGTCATGCTGGGCCTGGCGGCCTGCGCTGCGGTGGCGAGATCAGGCCTGGCCTGGAACCGTCCCGTACGGTCACCTGCCCTCCGTGTATTGGTAGCAGTGCTGGATGCGGCGCTGGTCGGAGCCCTGTTGTATACCCTGGCTGATTACTATCAAACGATGATGCAGCTGAAAACAGGTCTGTTTTTCTTTGATCCCCGGCATGCCTGGGTTGCATTGATCGGCGTCGGATTATTACTGGCGATCTGTTATCGCGTCTGGGGGTTGGCACTGACCCTGGTCGCCGGAACGGCGCTGTTGTATTTCTACACCGGTCAATACTGGCCTGGTTTGTTCAATATGGTACCGGTCGACTGGGTCGAAGGCACCGCGGAATCGCTGTGGTACAACAGTTCCAATGGTGTGCTGGGGTCATTGCTGGGCATTGTGATCAATACCATTTTGCCGTTTATTTTGTTGGGGGCTCTGCTGGAAGGCACCGGTGCTGGCGGCTCGATGATTCGCATTTCCCTGCACGCCTTTCGATATGCCCGCGGAGGGCCAGCGCACGCGGCGATTTTGTCGTCGGGTTTGTTTGGCTCGGTATCCGGCAGTGCCGTCGCTAATGTGGTGGGCACTGGAGTGATCACTATCCCGATGATTCGTCAGCGCGGGTTCTCGCCTGCGTTCTCCGGTGGCATAGAAGCAACGGCCTCCAGTGGCGGGCAGATCATGCCGCCTATTATGGGCGCGGCCGCGCTGGTGATGGCCGATTTTACCGGCATTTCTTATTTAACGATTATTGTCGCGGCCGCGGTTCCTGCGCTGCTGTATTACGGCTCCCTGTTTATTGCCGTTATTTTTGAAGCGCGCCGTCTTGGCATTGAAGCCGAGCCAGAGGTGAGCGAACTGGATCCGGCACTGATGCCAACCCGCCAGGACTGGATCAACCTGATCATGGTGGTCGTGCCACTAACCGTTGTCGTTGTCTCGCTGCTGGTCGGTTTCTCTCCGGCCGGGTCCGGTATTATGGCACTCGCCAGTCTGGTGCCACTCAGTTTGGTGTTAAACCCGGCGATCCGGAAAGCACCCTGGCAACTGGTATTGGCGTTGGGTCGTGGTGGCAACAGTTTTGCCACCCTGCTCATTGCCGTAGCCATCGTCGGTATCGTGGTGGCGGTGTTGTCTTCGACGGGTTTACCGATCAAGTTTGCGCAACTGATCAGCGCATCGGCCAGTGGCAGCCTGTTCATGTCATTGCTGCTGGCCATGTTTGCTGCGCTGGTACTGGGCATGGGTATGCCCACCCTGCCAGCCTACCTGACGATCATTCTGATCATGGGGCCAGCGATGCTGCGTCTGGGCCTGGAACCGTTAGTGGCCCACATGTTCGTGTTCTATTTTGGTGTGGCCTCTGCCATTACACCGCCCATTGCCGTGGCCGCTTTTGCAGCTGCCTCCATCAGCAAAGCCTCCCCTTTGAAAACCTCGGTCGAGGCAACGCGCATAGGCTTGGTGATCTTTATTCTGCCGTTTGCGTTCGCGTTTTATCCCGAGCTGCTACTGGTCGCTGAGGCCGGTGGTAGCGACCGGATCATCGATCTTCTGTCCATTCTGCTGCGACTGGTGCTGACCATCGTGCTAATCACCACCGCCCTGGCCGGTTTCGATAAACGCGCCTTATCGAGGCTGAATTCCGCAATAAGGCTTGCGTTGGCAGTGGCCATGCTGGTGACCTGGCCATGGTTGCATTGGCCCGCCTTTGCGCTGGGTCTGGCATTGATCGTTTCGCATTACCTGACGCCTGTAAAAAAGGAAGCGCTGGCATGAGTCAAAAACCAAATTTTCTGTTCATCATTACCGACCAGCAGCGAGCTGATTTCCTCGGGTGCTATGGTCACCCGGTGCTGAAAACGCCTAACATTGATGCGTTGGCCGCCCGCGGTGTTGCCTTTGATGAATTCCACACGGCTAGCCCGGTGTGCATGCCGAACCGAGCTTCCATCATGACTGGTCGTTACCCTTCGGTGCATGGGTTACGCAAGAACGGTCTGCATTTGCCAGAGCACAACGTCACCTTTGTTGATGCGTTGCGTGCAGAGGGCTATCACACCACTCTGATTGGCAAATCTCATTTGCAGCCTTTTACCGGCAGGGATATTCCACAATCCAACCCGGCGGCACAGGCTACGATCCCGGATGCCTGGAAACCCCTGGAAGAAGACTGGCAACAGGAAGAGCCACAGCGCTGGGAAGGCGAGCAGGACTACCACATTACCTTGCCGTATTATGGCTTTGAGCACGCCGATCTTGTGTCCAGGCATGGCGACCAGTGCGGTGGTCACTATGATCTCTGGTTGAGGCAGCAGCTTGACGACCCGGGCCGGTTACAGGGGCCTGCCAATCAATTGCCGCACAGTTACAGCTGCCCTCAGGCTTATCGTACGGCCCTTCCGGAAAGGTTGCACCCGACCCGCTATGTTGAGCAGCGTGCCTGTGAATTTATTGACACTCAGAAAGATCAGGAGCAGCCTTTTTTTGCGTTCGTGTCCTTTCCGGATCCGCATCACCCGTTTTGTCCGCCCGGTGCCTACTGGGATCTTTATGACCCGGATGACTTTTTTCTGTCCCGGCCTGTTGCGAGCCACAAGAATCCGCCGCCTTACCTGACCCATCTGCAACAAGCTCTTGCCGGTGGTCAGCGCCAGGCCAGCACAGAAAAGGGGTTTATGGCGACTGATCGTGAAGTGCGCGAAGCCATGGCGTTAACCTGCGGCATGATTACCATGATTGACGACGCGGTGGGGCAGATGCTGGCGCGACTGAAAGCCAACGGGCTCGACGATAATACCGTGGTGATTTTCACCAGTGATCATGGCGATTACCTGGGCGACTACAATCTCTTGCTCAAAGGCCCTGCGCCTATGCGTGGCATCACTCGAGTGCCGATGATCTGGTCTGATCCGGCAGAGCCTTTGGCGGGCAGGTCAAACGCGCTGACCAGTGCTATCGACCTGGCCCCAAGCATTCTCGAGCGCGCTGGTATAACGCCTTACCACGGCATTCAGGGCACCAGCCTTTTGCCAATGCTACAAGGAGCTGACTGGACCCGAAAAGAGCTGTTGATTGAACATGAGGACAACATTGCTGTCTGGGGTTTTGAACACCCGGCCCATTCGAGAACCCTACTACGAGAAGGGTATCGTCTGACCTTGTTTCAGGGGCAGGATTTCGGGGAGCTGTATGACCTCAATCAAGATCCGGATGAATCGAACAATCTCTGGGGTTCACCCGGGCATGCCGGCATCCGTAACCGACTGACCGAGCGTCTGGTGCAGTCGATGCTCGCCGCCACCGAGCAAAGCCCCTGGCCGAAACGTATAGCCTGACGGTTCTGGCCCTGACCATAGGGTTAGCCGTCTACGCCGTGCACCGGAAGAAGTGGCAGCGCAGTGGCTTGTACTCTCAGGCACTTGAATCCGTTCACTTAATGAGTGTCAGCTCATCACGGCCCTTGAAACGCAGCATCCACCTGGCGGACTATAAATGTTGACGCTCTCGCTCAATGGCCGTTGGAGGCCAGTTGCTCCGTTTCAATTGTCGAAAAATATCGCCTAATATCTTCTAATATTCTCTAAAAGTATCTATTTCATCTTCCATAGAACACCCTCCCTCTAACAGAGTTAAACCGCTTTTACGGTGGATCGCTTGTCATTTCGCCTTGACAAGAAGGACGAATTGGCTCAACTTTCAATAATATTAGATATCTAATTTTATTTTCTTGATTCAGATCAAGGTATCGAAAAACCCTGACAACAAGACATAGAGGTAAGGGGCCAATGCTATCCCACGAAGACAATGAACTGCTGTGTCGCATCGAAGGCGACGCCCCTATGGGCAAGATCATGCGCAGCCACTGGATGCCAGCCTGCCTGTCGGAACAAGTCCCCGAAATCGATGGCAAGCCTATTCGGGTACGGTTGCTGGGTGAGAATCTGGTGGCCTTTCGTGACAGCGATGGCCGAGTAGGCGTGGTTGACGAAAAGTGCCCGCATCGCAAAGCATCGATGGCTCTGGGGCGCAACGAAGAATGTGGTCTGCGCTGCCTTTATCACGGTTGGAAGATTGATGTGGACGGCAATGTCGTGGAAATGCCGTCGGAGCCCGCAGAATCGAAACTGGCAGACAAAGTTAAGGTCAAGGCTTACAAAACGCATGAAGCCGCCGGTTTTATCTGGGTGTATATGGGCGATCAGTCTGAGGTTCCCGCCTTTGAGCCGCCTGTGTTTCAGCCGGAGTCAAACACCAAGATCTCAATCGGCAAGGCCATCATTAACTGTAACTGGGCGCAGATTCTGGAGGGGGCCATTGATTCGGCGCACTCGTCGACGCTGCATTCGACCGATATGGTTCCGGCCCGCAAAACCAACGCCGAAGCCGATGAATCGCTCTGGTATCGCCCGTCAACAGACCGGGCGCCCCGGTTGCAGATAGAGACAACGCCCTTTGGTTTCCGCTATGCCGCCATCCGCCGGCCGATCAAGGATGCCAAGACGCACGATTACGTGCGAACCACGCTGTTTATTGCACCACACACGGTACAGATTCCGCCCAACAACCGGTACAACATCGCTATCGTTCATGTGCCGATCGATGATACCCATACGGCTTTTCATTTTATTGCCTGGGGTAACCCGGAAACCACGCCCGATACAGAAAGCTGGCGCAAGTTCCTGGCCTTGCAAGTTGGCATCGACGTGGATGAATCGTTCAACCGCTTTAATAACTACGAGAAAAATTACGGGCAGGACCGGATCATCATGAAGACCGGCGAAAGTTTTACCGGCATTCGGGGTATCCCGAATCAGGATGTGGCGATGTGGGAAACCATGGGGCCGATTGCCGACCGTTCGGAAGACCGGTTGGGTGCCAGTGATCTGGCGATCGTGGAATTCCGTCGTCAGATGGTGCGAGCGGCCAAGTCAGTGGTCGAGGGTGGTCCGGTGATCGGGACCGATGAACCCCGCGTGGCTTACAGTAAATTGAAGTCATTCGAGGGTATTGTTCCCAAGGGCACCGAATGGCGAGCCATAGGCCGTGCTCCCGGGGAATCCGAACTGGCTGAAACTGAAGCTACGAACGCCTGAATAACCGAGCGAGAATGAAGCTATGAGTAAATTGAAGTTATCGGTTGCTGTCGGAAATTACGATCGGATGCGGCCACTTATTGATGGTGATGTGCAAATCGATGGCGTTGACCCGGTGTTTATGTTGCACGACCCGGAGGAGATTTTCTTCAGGGCGTTCCGTCACGCTGATTTTGACATCACCGAATTGTCGATGAGCAGCTATACGGTTAAAACCGCCAATGGCGACAGCCCTTACATCGGCGTGCCGGTCTTCCCCTCGCGGGCGTTTCGTCACACCTCGATTTACATCCGCACCGATCGGGGCATTAACACCCCCGCAGATCTGCGCGGCAAGCGCATCGGTGTGCCGGAGTATCAGCTGACGGCTAACGTTTGGGTGCGGTTGTTTCTGGAAGAAGATTATGGCGTTAAGCCAAATGAAATGACCTGGGTTCGGGGCGGTTATGAAGAAGCCGGACGGGTTGAAAAGATCAACTTGAATCTGACTGATGGCGTCGAGGTGGTCAATGCGCCGGCGGGCGAGACCATTTCCAATATGCTGGCCAACGGCGATATCGACGCCGTGATCGGCCCGCGTGCACCAAGCTGCTTTACTCAGGGTAATCCAAATGTTGGTTACCTCTTTGCCGACCCGATGGCCGAAGCCAAAGCCTGGTACCAGCGCACGGGACTGTTTCCGATCATGCACCTTCTGGGCATTCGCAAGACTCTGGTAGAAGCTCACCCCTGGTTACCGTTCTCGGTATTCAAGGCATTTGAAGCGTCCAAGCAGAAAGCCATGACACACCTGACGGATACATCGGCTACCAAGGTGACCCTGCCGTTTGTTGAAGATCAACTGCGCGCGGCCCGTCAGTTAATGGGTGAGGATTTCTGGTCTTACGGTTTCGATGCCAACCGTGAGACCCTGGCGCGCTTTCTGGCGCAACATCATGCCGAAGGCTTGTCAAGCCGGCTGGTTAAGCCGGAAGAGATGTTTCATCCCGCCAGTATGGAGAGTTTTAAGATTTGAGCGTTCTGGCCGTGCTGGATGGCACCGACCAGTACGGCTTCAGACACCCGGTGCGGAAGCCTTAAGTCCGGTCATGCGGACCGAGGGTTGATACGTAATCACAACTAAAAATAAGCAACACGAATCAGCTTCGTTAATTAACACCAACAGAACCATTTACAAGAACAAGAGGTCCGATATGAAAAAATTTATCCAGCAGTCTATTGCCGTACTGGCGACCGCCGGTGCCTTGCTAAGCGTCGCCCCGGCGCACGCTGAGCCCTACACCATGAACGTAGCCGGTGCGTCACCCGGTGGTCTCTGGACCTTACTCGGTGCCGGTATTGATGCCGGTGTGCGCGAGGCCTATCCCGGTTCAACCATTACCTACCAGACATCGGGCGGTGGTATTGCCAACGTGGCTCTGCTGCAGCGCGATCAGGCCGATATGGCGCTGATTCACGACGCTGAATTGCTGCTGGCCAAAAATGGTGGCGCGCCTTTCCGCGAGCCCGTCGACAGCATCAGGGTGTTGGCCTACATGTACACCTGGGCACCGATGCAGCCGCTGATGCGGGATAGCTTTGCCGAGGAATACGGTATTGAATCCTTTGAAGATATCGCCCGGGTCAAGCCGCCCATTACTGTGGCCATTAACCGCCGCGGAAACATTGCTTCCAGTGTCGCTGAAGAAATGCTGGCAGCCATTGGTGTCACCGAAGAAGACATTGAGAGCTGGGGCGGTCAGTTGATCTACGCCGCCTCCGATGAGCAGATGAGCCTGATCCAGGACCGTCGTGCCGACATGATTCTGAACAGTCTCTTTGTGCGTCACAGCTCCATCATGCAGGCCGGAAACAGTGTTGACCTGACTTTGCTGCCGGTGGGCGATGAGACGATTGAAACGGTCAATGACGCCAGCGGTACTATCGCCTTTGTGATCCCCGAAGGGTCTTACGAATGGTCACCCGCCGCTGCTCCCACGGTATCTCTGGGTGCTGCTCTGGCCGTGCGCTCTGATATGGATGAGCAGACAGCCTATAACCTGACCAAGGCGTTGTTCGAAAACCATCAGTTGATTGCCAGTGTGCATCCGGCGATGCGGGCCCTGACTCAGGAAGTGATGGCGTCGATCGACGTTGTACCTTTCCATGAGGGTGCCTTGCGTTACCTTGAAGAAGCCGGCTTACGCTGAGTTTTCTTGCGGGGCTCTCAGGGGTCCCGCCTGACATATTAAAATGCTTTTTATAAAGGCTTTCTGCTGATCGTTCTGTTTTAACGTTTTTGGACCCATAAAGAGGGTATTGGACTATGAGTCAACTCCTGAGTGCGCTGATTGAGACGGGAACCCGACGCGTTCTCTCCGGAGCGCTGAAAACCGGAGTGCAGAGTTGTGCCGCGCTGATCGCCATCGGCGTAATTTATACAACCACCATTGTGTATATCGATCTGTATGTGATGACGGTGGTGTTCCTGTCTGCCATTCTGGCGCTGCTATTTTTAATGTACACCGCAGGTCCCGCTGCGCGTCAGGACAGACCCAGTGTTCTGGATTGGATATTCACGGCGGCCAGTTTGGTGGTCGGGGTGTATTTTGCGACGGAAAGCGAACGTATTACAGAACGCATCACCTTACTATTTCCGTTGGAGACGATGGATCTGGTGATGGCTTCTGTACTGTTGGTGCTGACCATCGAAGCGACACGACGCACCGTCGGGCTTGGTCTCACCAGCGTCGTTTCGATATTTGTAGCCTACAATCTTTTTGGGTATAACTTGCCCGCTGGCTTTGGCTTTCGGCAAGTCAGTTATAACCACTTTCTCGACATCATGATGTTCACCACAGACGGACTGTTTGGCGTGCCGTTACGCGTAGCGGCGACCTATGCCTTTCTGTTTGTTATGTTTGGCACCTTTTTGTCGCGCGCCGGTGGTGCTGAGTTTTTCTATAGCTTTGCTTCCGCCATCGCTGGTAAAAAGGCAGGCGGGCCGGCAAAGATCGCCGTTATTTCATCGGGCTTGTACGGCACCATGTCGGGTAGCCCGACGTCGGATGTTGTGACCACAGGCTCGATCACTATTCCCATTATGCAACGTCTGGGCTATAGCAAGGCGTTGTCTGGCAGTGTTGAAGTAGCGGCCTCAACCGGTGGCAGCCTGTTACCGCCCGTGATGGGGTCTGCAGCCTTTATTATGGCCGAATACACCGGCATCAGTTATCGCGACATCGTGATTGCTGGCGTCGTTCCGGCTTTGCTGTACTACCTCTGTGTTTACACTCAGGTGCATTTGCGGTCACAGAAAATGGGGCTCAAGGGCCTCAGTGATGACGAGACGCCCAAGCTGAAAGCAACGCTGAAAAATGGCGGTCTGTTTATTGTGCCGTTGCTGGCATTATCGACGGCGCTGGTGATGGGCTATTCCCCAACCTATGTGGCGGCGGTCGCTACTGCGGTCGTTTTGCTGGTGGCGGCGGTACGACCGTCGACGCGTATGGGTCTGGTTTCCATCTGGCTGGCATTGGGTGAGTCAACCTTGCGCATGGTGTCGGTTGTGGCTGCCTGTGCAGCGGCGGGCCTGGTCATCGGCGGTATTTCGATGACGGGCCTGGGCGGTAAATTCGCCGAGCTGGTGTTCGTTTTGGCCGGAGACAGTACCTTTCTGGTGTTGGCTATTTCTGCCATTCTCGCCATTATTCTGGGCATGGGTATGCCGACACCCTCGGCGTTTATTCTGTCGGCGGTGCTGGTCGGCCCGACCATGCTGGCACTCGGGATCGGCGTACTGCAGACCAATATGTTCATCCTGTATTTTGCGGTATTGTCCGCGATGACACCGCCGGTTGCTGTGGCCGCCTTTGCGGCAGCAGCCATTGCCGATGCCAAGCCGCTGGAGATCGCCGTCGGCGCTGTGCGGCTGGCGATCACGGCCTTTGTTGTGCCGTTTGCGTTTGTTTACGGTGATGGTCTGCTGCTGAATGGCAGTCTCAGTAACATCATTATCTCATGCAGCACAGCGGTGGTCGGGGTGATTTTGCTCAGCATCGGTGTCGAGGGGTATTGGAAAGAACGGCTCAATACGCCGGCTCGTTTGGGCTTTGGGATAGCCGGTTTGCTGTTTATTTTCCCAAGCGTGATCGCCATTGCTGCCGCTATTGTGCTTGCCCTGGGGTCAACGATGATGACCCCTCATCTGCGAACCCGCCTTAAGTTTTCGCACTAGCCTTGCAGGCATCCAGCTTTGTCAGGGCAGGGGAGAGTGAATCTCTACCCTGCCGTTTTTTGTGGATGACGAAATGGCGGACAGTCTGATGGCCGTGCTCTGGTCTTTATTGTCGGCGATGATGTTTGCTGGCACCTTTATTCTGGTCAAACTGGGGCGACGCACCGTCACCACGGTCGCCACTCTGTGGATCACACTCTCGTTCAATGTGGTTATTTTGTGGAGCTGGAGTCTGGTGGTTCAACCGGTTGAATTTTCACGCTGGTGGGACTGGCGCTATTTTGCGCTGGCGGGGTTGTTTGCTCCCTTGCTTGGCCGGTTGTTCCAGTTTATTGGGATGGCCAGGTTAGGCGCTAATATCACTACGCCCATCACCCTGACGCACCCATTGGTGACGGTGTTAATCGCGGTGCTGATTCTTAGCGAACCGGTCACGCTGACCAAGCTGGTGGGCGGTGTCCTGGTATTGGTGGGGTCTCTGGCGGTTGGCTCCCAGGGAACTTCGGCAACGGCGCTTACTTCAGTGTTGGGTGACCAGCAGCGACGCTATCTCTGGTTTCCGGTTGCCGCATCGCTGGCATACGGGATTTCGGTGGTGTTTCGCAAGGTGGGTATCGACCTCGGTACCGATGCGGTTACCGCCAGTGCGGTGACAACCTCGGCCTCCTGGGTAGTAGTGACGCTGTTTGTGACATTGCGCTGGCAGTGGCAGCGCATTCGCTGCAGTGCGTTCGAACTGGGGTATTTGGCGGCAGCCGGTGTGTTGTCGAGTCTGGGGCCCGTGTTTTTCTATCTGGCGTTGCAGCACGGCGAATTGATCGTCGTTGCGCCTTTAGCCGCGACGACTCCTCTGTTTGTATTGCTGGCAACCTGGGTGCTGTCTCGAGAGGGAGAGCTGTTCAGCCGGACCGTGTTAACCGGTACGCTGGTCACCGTCCTTGGCGTCAGCCTGATGACGGCATTCTGATATCAACGTTAAGTCTTGCAACGGGTCAGCACTTCCCTGGCGGCCAGTGCTGAGTTTGAATCGCGTCGAGTTTACCCGTTACAGTCCGCTGTCCAGCCATTGCTGTTGGGCATGGCGGGCACGCATCCGCCATAACTGCCAGGGCCGTTCCACCTGGCCTTCAATGGTTTTCTGCGTGGTTTCCATTTCCCCTTCGCTGAGAAATTCGATCGGGCCGAGGCGGCTTGCTTCCGCCTGAAGCCGGGCATTCACTTCCACATAAATGGCGCGGTACACAGCTTGTTTCAGTGTGGGAGCGACCACGGTTGAACCATGCCCACGCATCAGCACGACGGTGTTGTTGGCCAGTGTTGAAGACAGAGCCGCACCGAGTTTGGGGTTGGTGATCAGCAAATCGGTGGCATCGCCGGCGACATCGCGAATTTCAAAGATGGGCGCTTCGCGTCCGATGAAACCACTCATGTGACATAAAGGGCGCAGCGGGTTGGACTTTACCGCGCTGAAGGGCACGACAGAGGGCGAATGACTGTGTACAACGGCCATAATATCCGGCCGGGCGCGGAATATTTCTCCGTGAATATAGCGCTCCAGATAGACTTTCCGGGTATCGCCATCGACGACTTCACCGTCCAGATCAAATTCAATGATGTCTTCGCGCTTAACCAGTCCGGGGGCCATGTTGCGAGCGAGAAAATAGTGATCTGGTTTATCCGGGTGGCGCACACTGACGTGACCGAAGGCGTCGACGACACCCTCGTTGAACAGGATCAGGTTGGCATCAACCAAATCATCGAGCAGTTGCAGCACAGACGCTGAGTGGTGTTTCATTGTTGTTGGCCTCGTGGCTGTGGGCGTCCGGAGTCTATTTGGGAAATGCCCGCAAGGCTCGAAACGCTGGGGTTAAGGTTCAGTTGATCGGCCCGGTTGTGGGCGATCGGTTAAACGGGTGTGGCACCACGGCTTAGTCATTGCTGTCGATCTTACTTTCGGCCGCATTATCAATGGCAAGATTGTCGATCATCGCCAGCAACGTATTGCGCGTGGTGGTGCGATCCTCCTCGGACACACCGGCCAGAGCGACCCGGTTGACGTCTTCGGCCAATGGCGTCAAAACATCTTTGAGAGCCCGGCCCTTGTCGGTCAGAAAAATATGCAGTTTGCGCCGGTTGCCGTTGAGATGACGTCGTTCAATTAACTGTTTGGCTTCCATCGCTTTCAAGGCGGTGAACGTGGTCGGCTCCATAACACCGGCCTCTTCGCTGAGTTCACGCTGAGTGAGACCTTCGGTCACCCATAGAATTCGCAAAAATGACCAGTGTCCGAAGCTCACATCATGGTCTGCCAGGCGGCCCTGAAGGCTTTTGGCCAACAAACGGCTGGCGTCGCGCACCATATGCGCCATGCGGTCATTGGGCACATCGCGATGCCAGTGTTGCAATACGCTCTGGGTTTCCCGGTTATTGTTTGGTGCCATCTCGTACTTCCTTATCGGTGAGTTATCCCTTCTGCGGCGCAACGGGACACTGATGTTTCAGGTCGACCGCCTGTCCGGTTCGCGCTGACTCCAGCAGGGCGAAACAGACCTCCATGGTGGCCAGTCCCCAGGCTCCCGAATGAATCGGTGCCTGGTCGTGACGCACAGCGGCCACCCATTCATCGAGCACTTCGCGCCTCGGAATATCGGGTTCAGTTAAGGGTAAAGTACGGTGCGAGGTGTGACCATAAACTTCAATGCCTTTCGGGCCGGGTTTAAGGTCGGCCGCATCACAGCAAGCCAGAACAAAGCCAAAATGATTGTGGCCTATGCCCTGCAGAGAGGTGTCAGCCAGGCCCAGTGTGGTGCCATAGGCGCGTTGATTTTTAAGTGCCGCTTCGGCTTCCGGTGATTCAATGTCCGCCAGCGCCTTGCGGGCTTTGCCATAATCTCCGGCCGAACGGTGCTGGCCCAGCTCGCCGCGCCAGTCCAGCAGGGCATCGCTGTCGTAGTGGGCATAGCCACTGTAGGTCAGGGAGGCAAAAGCACCATTGGCGAAAGTCAGCAGAGCGCTGTAGGCGCCTTCGGTGGGCCGTTGCGGGTCCCATTGTCCGGTTTGTGCCATCACCCGGGTGACCTCGCCGCCACCGAGCAGGCGCACAATGTCGACCTGATGCGCCGCCTGGCTGTAGACGACACCCCCGCCCTGGGCAGTGTCGAGCTCTTCAGGACGACGCGGGCGATACAGAAAATCGGTGAAGTTCATCGCCTGGATCATGCGCACAGCCCCGACTTCGCCAGAGCGAATCAGCTCTGCGGTGCGCAGATAGGGTGTATCGAAGCTGTGGCTGTGCCCGACCAGCAACCATCGCCCGGCGGCTTGCATGGCGTCGATCATCGCCTGGCAGTCAGCCAGTGACAATGCCATCGGCTTTTCCACCAGAACATGCTTGCCCCAGCGTGCGGCGCATTCCACCTGTTCCCGGTGCAGGGCATGAGGCGAGGCGATATAAACGGCTTCTACGTCCGGGGCTTGGCACATGGCTTCAAAGGAGGTGTAAGTCTGGCCCTGAAAATCGGCCTCAAACCGGGCCCGGGCATCGTCTCTGGGGTCGGTCGCGGCGACCAGGCGGATGTTCGGGTGAGCGGCCAGGGTTGGCAGTAGCAACATAAAGCCTCGGCCGAGACCCGCAATGCCAACGCGCAGGGGGGCGACGGCACTCATTCAGGCAGTCCGATGACCAGACGCGGACTGCTGGCCCGGGAGACGCAGGGCATGATGTAGCGTTCCTGTTCCTGTTCGCTCAACACCAGGTCACGGTGATCGCCTTCGCCGTCCAGCAGGTCACAACGGCAGGTGCCGCAAGTGCCGCTTTCGCAGGAAGAAGGTACCTCGACGCCGTGGTCGGCCAGTGCTTCAAGCAAGGTTTGGTCGGTGCCGACGGTGATGACGTCTTCCTGCCCCTGAATCTGCACCTCGAACGGTTGATCATCGGGCTGGTGAGCGGCGTCGCTGGCGCCAAAGTCTTCAAAGTGCACACTGCTGGGCGACCAGTGCCCGGACATGTCGCGGACCTCTTCCATCAGAGCGCGGGGGCCACAACAGTACAGATAGGCTCCCTTGGGCTGCTCCAGGACGGGCCACAGGTCATAACGATTGTCGGCATCACCCTCGCTGTGGTGAATGATGACTTTGCCACGAAATTCGGGGCCACTGAGCGCTTCCAGAAACGCCGTTTGCCCGGCGTGACGACTCAGGTAATAGAGCTTCCAGGGTTTGGTGCTGGTTTGTATCAGGGTCTGAATCATTGAATACAGAGGGGTAATGCCGATGCCACCGGCGATGAATACATAGCGGCTGGGGTTGCCGGTGAGCGGAAAGTCGTTGATCGGGGCGGAGATCATAAAATGGTCTCCGATCTGGCTGTCATCGATCAGGCTGCGCGAGCCGCCTTTGCCCTCGGCTTCATATTTGACCACGATGACATAACGGTCGGTTGTGTCGGGCCCCTGGCACAGGGAATATTGCCGTTCCTCGCCACTGGGCACCTGAATCCGGATGTGAGCACCCGCTTCGGCCTCAGGCAGCTCGGCGTCATTCTGGGCGGTAAACTCAAACTGAACAATGCCGTCGGCCATGGGCGTCTTGGCTGACAGGGTAACCGCTAGGTCGAGGGGCAGATGGGCCATGGGGTGCAACCTCCAAATAAACTTATATATCTAAGATTATTGGCAGTGTTACCAAAATAAGAGATCATTGCAAGCCCGAATCCGCAGCGATGATCTGTTTCAGGTGTCGGCCGTGGTATGTCATTCCGTCTGGTTCTGCCACAAGGCGCACTTCGCAGCGCAATGGCGGTAGTCCTTGTCAACCTCATTTCTATGGGAACGTTAACCAAAGACGTAACCGCGATCGACTTGTCGATACGACTGGCGGTGGTGCATGAGAGTTGAGTGAATGGTTAAGTGTCTGTCAAACTGGCTACAAGCGTTTAAAAAAATAATTGTTTCATTGTTTAAGGCAAAGGTGGCCTGTTCATGTCTGTATTTCCATTTACTGACCTTTCCAACCTGGAACATCAGGACGCGCTGCCCGAGGCCTGCGATACGCTGATTATTGGAGGTGGTATCGCCGGAGTGATGAGCGCCTATTTTCTGGCGAAGCAGGGCCAGCACGTCGTGCTGTGCGAGAAAGGGCGCATTGCCGGTGAACAATCCTCCCGCAACTGGGGCTGGATCCGCCAGCAGGGTCGCCACCCGGCCGAACTGCCGATCATGGCGGAAGCCAACCGGCTGTGGCACCAACTGGCAGACGAAGTCGGAGAAGATATTGGCTTCAAAACCACCGGTATTCTGTACATGGCCTCCGATCAGGCTGAGCTTGAAACCTATGAGCGGTGGCTGCCTTTTGCCAGGCAGGCCGGGGTGGATAGCCGGGTGCTCAGCGCGCACAAGCTGGCCGAACATCTGCCCGGTGCCCGTGCCAGCTGGTTGGGCGGCTTATACACGCCCAGCGATGCCCGGGCCGAACCCTGGCTGGCAGTGCCCGCTCTGGCTCGGCTGGCAAAACGCGCAGGGGCATTATTGCGCGAACACTGTGCGGTGCGCGCTCTGGATATGTCTGGTGGCAAGGTAGCCGGAGTATGGACCGAGTTGGGCCGGGTTCGCTGCAATCAGGTCGTCTTGGCGGGCGGAGCCTGGTCGTCACTGTTTGCACGGTCTCAGGGGGTGGTGTTGCCGCAATTGAGCGTGCTGGCATCGGCCATGGCGACGAACCCGATGCCTGCCGGTTTCCCCGGAGGTGCGGCGGATCCCTCGCTAGCGTTCAGACCGCGAGCGGATGGCGGCTACACGATCGCACACGGCTTCTCTCACGACTTTTACCTGGGGCCGGACGCCTTCCGGCATTTTGCAGCCTTCAGGGAGCAGGTGAAGTCGGGCCTGAAAACCACCCGGTTACGCCTGGCCGCGCCCAGCGGGTTTCCCGATGCCTGGCGCACCCCACGCCGCTGGCCCGCCGATGAACAAACGCCTTTTGAGCGCATAAGAGTACTGAACCCTCAGCCCAACATGGCTACCCTGAATGCAGCTCTGGATCGTTTTGCAGAAGTCTGGCCACAACTGGGCCGACCCACCATCCGCCAGGCCTGGGCCGGCATGATTGACACACTGCCCGATGAAATTCCGGTGATTGACCGGGTATCTGATCTACCGGGGCTGATCATCGCTACCGGTCTCAGCGGTCATGGTTTTGGCATCGGCCCGGCCATTGGCCGTGTGGTGGCGGATTTGGTGATGGAGCGAGCTATTGGCCACGATTTAACGCCGTTTTCATTTGAGCGGTTTAAGCGAGGGCAGGTGTTGAAGCCGGGGCTGGCGTTTTAGCGGCGAACGAACAAGAAAGGGTTGAAGCAGTATTGTTCGGCACTTAACGACAAGCTTGCTCTGCATTTATCAGAGCAAGCTTGTCTATGCTGGTGCGTTGTTTTTTATGAATGTGATCGCTGGTGTAAGTCTTTTAATTCATCACTGTACCAGATCTTACGTTTGAAGCGCGGGTTCTTTGAAGACATGTCGATTTTGTAGGGATTTACTTCATCTGTTTGCGGAAATCCGAGCAAGGAGCACAGTTCCTGCGCCAGCCATTTTTCAATTTTTAGCACCACCAGTTTCTTGCGTAACCGGCCCTGTTCATCGCGGTTCAAAATGGTGGGCAGGGTGTTCAATGTCAGAATCTCATCGATGGCCGGGTGGGCCATACGCTCACGCCCTTCGTCACTGGCGTAAAAATGGGTGACGGCGAATACCAGTCGTTTCGGATTGATCTGTTTCAGGAACTGGCAGGACTTAACCACCGTGGAGCCGGTGCGTACCATGTCATCGAACAGGATCACGCTGGCATCTTCCAGGCCATCAAAAGTATGTTCGCTTTCCTTGTGCAAGGTTATTTCAACTTTGCGTTCGTTGGTGCGTTCTTTATCGAGCATGATGAACTTGGCTTTGCTCAGCCCCAGCGTATCGAACATTTGTTTTACGAAATCACGCGCGCCCTTGTCCGGTGCGCACAACACCAGGCCTTCACCGTTGTCGCCATAATTCAGGATGTCGGAATTCAATAAATAGTGCGCGTAGATTTCATAGGGAATCAGGTTGTGAAAATCGCCTTCGAACACGCTGGAGAAAATTTTCTGAACTGAACTGGAATGGTTGTGTACGGTGAGAACTGAATCGACCCCCGAGAGTTTTAACAGTTGGGCGTAAAGTTTGGCGGTAAAGGGCTGACCGTCGAATTTTTTAATGTCTTTAACGTCGCGTTCGAAATGGGTTTCACCCAAGTCTTTTCGTGGGCCTCTGTCTTGTGCGCTGTAAAACAAATCTGGTTCGACCAATACCACTTTTTTGGCGCCGTTTTCTTTAGCGGCCCGGGCGATGATCAAATTAGCCATGGCCAGTTCCTGGCGGCTCTTCAGGTGACTGCTGGTGCTGACGATGACCACAATCTTGCCATCCAGGGTATGACCGATGTTGTCCATATCGTGTTCATCGGAAATAAACCGGGGGCAGAATTCGGAGTTCATAAACTGTTTCATGCTGATTTTGTCAGCGATGTCTTCCAGTTGTCCGACGGCGTAGGCAATGTCGATGGCGAAGGGGTTATCGGCGACGTTGCTGACAACAACGACATTTCTTGACTGTTCAGTCGAAAAAGTCATGACGAGTCCTGTTTTTTAGGCGGCTGGGCAGAGGGCCGCCAGTTTAATATGGGAGGCAGGATTTCGATAGGGGCAATACAGGATTGGTAGGTATCAAACGGCGTCCGGTTGCTGAGCCGGCGCCGCATTTTTAAATTCTGGCAGGTTTCTGCAGTGGGTGGCAATGCGCACCAGGGTGGGGTAGGGGGTTACGTCGCATTTGAACCGTTCCGCGTTGAACATTTGCGGTACCAGGAACACATCAGCCAGGGTGGGTGTGTCGCCATGGCTGAAGCTGCCGGTTTCCGGTTCGTGGGCCAGGCGCGCTTCCAGGGCGGTAAAGCCTTTTGCGACCCAATGCTGGTACCAGGCGAGTTTGGTGGCTTCATCGACCCCAAGTTCATTGGTCAGGTATGCCAGTACCGACAGGTTGTTCAGCGGGTGCATTTCACAGGCGACCAGCATCGCCAATGAACGAACCCGGGCGCGGGCTTCCAGGCTTTCCGGCATTAGGGGCGGTTCCGGGTAGCGCTCCTCCAGGTATTCGCAGATCGCCATCGATTGGGACAGTGCGTTTCCGCTGTCGGTTTCCAGTACCGGCACCAAACCTTGGGGGTTACGGCTACGATGAGCGTCGAGCCGATGTTCGCCTTTGAGCAGGTTGACTGGGATCTGATCATAATCCAACCCTTTCAGGTTCAGGGCGATGCGCACCCGGAAGGCCGCTGACGATCGAAAGTAACTGTGCAATGTGAGCATGGAAAACGCCTTTTATGGTAGTCAGAGCAGTGTAGCCCATCGTTTCAGGGCTGGTGTTGCTTAACCTGCTGGTCGATCGCTCCGAAAATGCTGTCACCGTTCGGGTCGAACATTTCGATGCGTACCCGATCACCAAAGCGCATAAAGGGCGTTTTCGCCGCGCCGTGCAGAATGGTCTCGACCATGCGTAACTCGGCCAGGCAGCTGTAGCCAACGCCTCCGTCGGCAATCGGTTTACCCGGCCCGCCACTGGCATCCGGGTTGGAGACGGTGCCGGAGCCAATAACGGCACCTGCGCCCAGGTAGCGGGTTTTTGCCGCATGGGCGATAAGCTCAGGAAAGCCAAAGATCATATCCGGTCCGGCGTCGGGCTCGCCAAACTTTTCGCCATTGAGGTGCACGGTTAATGGACGATGTAAACGGCCGTCTTTCCAGGCGTCGCCGAGCTCGTCCGGGGTGACGCAGATCGGGGAAAAACTGGAAGCGGGTTTGGCCTGAAAGAAACCAAAGCCCTTGGCCAGTTCACCGGGAATCAGCGCACGCAGGCTAACATCGTTGACCAGCATCACCAGTTTGATGTGGCTGGCGGCTTGCTCGGGCGTTACGGCCATCGGCACGTCGTCGGTGATTACCGCAATTTCGCCTTCGAAATCAATGCCGTGCTCTTCACTGACGGCTTCGATGTCTTCGGTGGGTGATAAAAAGCAATCGCCACCACCCTGGTACATCAGCGGGTCAGTCCAGAATGTTTCCGGCATCTCGGCATTGCGCGCCTGGCGCACCAGTTTGACGTGGTTCAGGTAGGCGGAGCCATCGGCCCAGTGGTAGGTGCGCGGCAATGGTGAATGCAGGGCGCTTATATCCAGTGCGAAGGCGTCTTTGGCGGTGCCTGCGTTCAAAGCGGCGTAGCGTTCTTCCAGCTTTGGTGCAACCGTTGCCCAGTTCTCGATGGCCTGTTGCAGGGTGCTGGCGATGTCGGTGGCCGGTGCGGCCTGGGTTAGGTCCCGTGAGACCAGAATCAGGGTGCCGTCGCGGCCCGTGTTAAGAGTGGCAAGTTTCATAATGGTTTAATCCTGTAAGTCGTTAAGCGTGGACTGCCTGAAAGTGATTTTCTGTCAGCGTTGACTGGGGTCGAAATGAGCGGTCAGAGTCGACCAGGCGTTCACGTAATCCCGCTGACGGTGTTCGGTATTCAGGGCCGCTTCGGTAGCTTGAAAAACGTAGCGGCTCTCAAACATAAATGCCAGGGTGTTGCCCTGGTACTGGGGCGTTAATTCGGCTCCACTGGCTTTGGCAAAGGTGTCGGCATCTGGCCCGTGCGGCGACATGCAGTTGTGCAGACTGGCACCACCGGGCACAAAGCCTTCGGCTTTGGCGTCGTATTCGCCGTGGATAAGGCCCATGAATTCGCTCATCAAATTGCGGTGGAAATAGGGCGGGCGAAAGGTTTTCTCGGCGACCATCCAGCGCGGCGGGAAGATGACAAAATCGATGTTGGCCATACCCGGGGTGTCGGAAGCGGAGGTCAGCACGGTAAAGATTGACGGGTCCGGGTGGTCGAAACTGACGGTGTTAACGGTGTTAAACCGCGCCAGGTCGTATTTGTAGGGCGCGACATTGCCATGCCAGGCAACGACATCGAGTGGTGAATGGCCAAGGTCGGCGACCCAGAAACGACCCGAGAATTTGGCGACGAGCTCAAACTCGCCAGTCAGGTCTTCATAGGCGGCGATCGGGGCCAAAAAATCCCTGGGGTTGGCCAGCCCATTGGCGCCAATGGGCCCGAGGCCGGGTAACTCCAACGGGCTGCCGTAGTTTTCGCACAGGTAACCGCGTATCGCGTCGCACCCTTCACCCAGGCGAACCTGGAATTTAATGCCACGGGGTATCACTGCGATCTCGCCGCTGGCGACTTCCAGTACGCCCATCTCCGTGCGCAGAACCATCGTGCCCAGTTGCGGCACAATCAACAGCTCACCATCGGCATTATAGTAAAACCGGTGGGTCATATCAGTGTTAGCGGCATAGAGGTGAACACCGCACCCGGTTTGGGTACCAGCGTCGCCATTGACCGCCACGGTGAACAGACCGTCGATAAAATCGGTGGGTTCAGACGGGATCGGTAACGGATCCCAGCGCATTTGGTTCGGGTCGGCGGCCCTGGCCAGTGGGCCGGTCTCAACGTTCTGATCAGGTCGAGGCTGATAGGCCGATTGCAGCACGGACGGCCGAATCCGGTACAACCAACTGCGCAGGTTCTGGTGTCGCGGTGCGGTAAAGGCCGACCCCGAAAACTGCTCGGCGTATAAGCCGTAGGGGCAGCGTTGAGGCGAGTTCTGACCCAAAGGCAGCGCGCCCGGCAGTGCCTCGGTTGAGAACTGGTTGCGAAAGCCGCTTTGGTAGTCGTGTGAAGCCGTCATGCCCAGACCCTCAGATATTATGGTTGCAAATGAAACTATGCAAGCCAAGGGTAGCTCTGGTTGGTTTCATTTGCAACTAATTGCCAGGGTGTCGCTACGATGACTGCCAGGATTCCAGCCCCAACAATTTTCGCCCAAGGTCCGACAGCTCCGCTCTGGGGTAACGTGTCTGCTCCCAGCCACGTGGATCGCCGGGGAACGCATAACCCTGAGGGGGAAGACGGTCGCGCCAGGAATTTATGCGCCAGTCCCGTACCTCTGTGTTGTCTTCCTCGGCTGGCACCATGGCGATGTATTGCGCCAGGCGTACGGTATCTGACTGATTCGGGCGAATACCGTGAGCGAGCAGGCTGTTGAAGATCAGCAGATCGCCGGCTTTCATCGGCACAAATTCGGTTGGGTAGCCGCAATCCTGCCCGGGCGAGAACGGGTCCCGGTCGGCTGGGGCCTGGCGTCGCCAGTCATCAAAGTGTTCGAATAGCTGGGGTACACACTGGAAACCACCGGTTTCTGGCGTGGTGTCACTCAGCGCCAGTACCCCCTGAACGTTGACCGGTAACGGGTCGAGCGTGGTGTTGGCATCCCAGTGAATGAAACCCGAAAAGGCCCGGCCAGAACGGTTAGGCGGGTTCAGATTGGCCCGGTCGATGGTGACCCAAAGGTCTTCACGGTCCCAGATATCGACAAAAGCATCGTATACCCGAGGCGTCTGCCGGTTCGCCCACAGCAGTGGGTGGTTGTAGGCCTCCACCATGCCACTGTTGTTCAATTCGACCATCGCATGGTCCCGGCGTTGTGGTGCATACCAGCTGTCCGGATCATCGGGCGACATTTCCTGAAATTCCCAGAGAAAGTTGGCGGTCGCAGCGACTTGTTCCGGCGTAATGGCCTGGTGAATCACGACATAGCCATAACGCTGCCAGTGGGCCCAGTCGGCCTCGCTGAGAACGCGCAGTGGTTGTTGTTTAACGATACTGGCCAGCGGTGGATGCTCCTGGCTGCCAACGCTGTTGTTGCCGGGTTGCTGATCGCCAAAGCCATAACGGTTTTTTATTGAGGTCATGGGGTTTCTCCTGTGAATCCATGACAACAGCCTAACGCCGAAGAAAACCGCCAGGCGATGACTTTGGGGCAAAAACCGATACTATTTGCTCAATATCAGTGGCAATATCGAATCGATAGCGTAATAACTCAAGTTTCGGAGTTCAGGGTTATTCGGGTGGTCATCGTCCGCTTCGGCTACCGGTAGTACCTCTGCGGGGTCGGCGTGAATCCGTCCATGGAGCCTAGACCGCAACATCCGTGTTGCGGACTCCCCCGCAGAGGCACCACCGGCATCCGCCGCTCACACTGTGCGAACTCCGAAACTTGAGAAATAAAAGGGTACCCGTCAATGAAAGCCCAATTCGAACGTATTCAACACCCGGACGATGCCTCCTGGCGGTTCTTTCTGCGCGAGCTCGATGAATTGCCGTTTGAATGGCATTACCACCCGGAGTACGAGCTGACGCTGACGGTGAACAGCCAGGGTGAGCGTTATATTGGTGATCACATCGAAGCCTACCAAAGCGGTGACCTGGTGTTGCTTGGCCCCAACTTGCCACACAGCTGGGCCAGCCAGAAACCCGCGCAAACTGGCTCTCACAGGGTCTATGTGCTCTGGTTTCGCCAGGCCTGGGTCGATGGCCTGGCCCGGCAATTTCCGGAATTCGCGTCGCTCGCCACCTGGCTGGACCGATCGCGACGAGGGCTTGCCTGGTCGCATGATCTCGCTAAGGCGCTGGAGCCTTTGTTTGAGCAATTACCCGGTGCCAGTGCGGCTCGTCGTCTGACGTTGCTGCTCGATATTCTTACCGCCCTTCAGGAAGAAGCCCCGCGTACGCTGGCGTCGGCTCGGTTTCATGGCGAGACGCTGGCCGAACCCGCGCAGCGGGAATTGAGCCCGATACTGGATAGCTTGCATCGCGATTTTCGCGAGCCGCTGCGGGTGCCCGCACTGGCGCGAGAGCATCATATGAGCGTCAGTACGCTGAACCGGGTGTTTCGCCGACAGATGAATCAGAGCTTGCACCAGTACCTGACACACATTCGCCTCGGCCATGCCTGCGCCGACCTGATTCGGACCGAACGCCCGGTCAGTCTGGTGGCTGAACAGAGCGGTTTCGCCAACTTGTCCAATTTCAATCGGCTGTTCAGGCAATACAAAGGCGTAACACCGCGCCAGTTTCGCCGGAAATTTCAGCAGGCGGTGGTCGTGGGAGCGCCCTCATTGCTTGCGGGCTCGATGGAATACTAGTTGAGAGTAGCTACTGGTATTTATCCAGCAGGGCATCAAGCCGTTTGATAAAGTTTTCAGTGGCCCGGGCGTTGGGGCTGTCGACCGAAAAGGATTGGTGAAACATCAGAGTTAAGGTGACTGCACCGTCACTGAGCGTAACGGTGTATCCATCGACACCCGTATTGGCGACCAGTCCATCAAGTTCATAGCCCTCGTCGGTTTTTGTTCCATTGTCGATCACGGTCTGGAAGGCACGCAGTGCGTTGCCAGCCTCGATTTTTTCAGACATAGGTGTGTCTTTAAGTGATGCATTCGCGTCTAGTCTAGTGCAGCCAACCCGGTCTTCCCAATCACATCTTCAACCTGAGAACCTGGGCAAGCGGCTGATCACCATCGCAGCAACCAGTGACAAACCGCCGGTGACCACCCAGGTCCATTCCCAACCACCGCTGCGGCTGGCGACCAGCGCGACCAGGGGCGGGCCAGCGAACTGACCGAGTGAAGACCACTGCTGCATCCAACCAACGGTCGTGGACACGGTGTCTTCACTGGGAGCCAGCCGCACGGCGAGTGAGAACAGCACGCCGGGAATAACACCGCCGACCATGGAAAACAGCAATACCGCTAGGTAGCGCACCAGCGGCGCAGTGTCGGTCAGGCTGGAAAAGGCGAGCAGGGTGCCGAGGCTCATCACACCAAAGCCGGTGTACAACAAATGCCGTGCCTGAATGCCACGATGCAACAAATAGCCGGAAGCGAGATTGCCCACTACGTTGATCAGGGCCACCAGCGCCGTTAGCGGGCCGATCAGCAAGACGCTGAAACCGGCCTGGCGATAGATGGACGGCAGAAACCCAATCACCGAGAGCCATTGGCTGGAATACATCGCAAAGATAATGGCAATCAGCCAGGGACCGGGCGCGGCCAGCGTATTGGCCGGGCGTTGCCACCAGGGGGCGGAGCGGGAAGCCGCGTTGGCTGGCTTGGATTGAGCCGTTTGGTCGGCGGGCACGGCGAACCACACCCAAGCCAGCATGATCATTGTGATCAAAGCCAGTACACGCCACCAGCCTTGCCAGCCAGCGGCCTCAATCACCCAGGGTGCCGTCAACAGGGCCAGGCTGGTGCCAAAGCCCATATAACAGCCCCACAATCCGAGTCGCTGACTGAGCTTTTCGACTGGAACCTGGCGTCGAATTAAGCCCGGAGCAGGCAAAACCACCAGCAGAAAACCCAGCCCCTCGACGGCACGCAAAGCGAGTAACGCCGATACCGATGTCGCCTCGCCACCAAGCAAGCTGGCCAGCGCCAGAATGGCCAGCCCGGCCAGTATACTGCGCCGTAAACCAACCGTATCGGATGCCATCCCAACCAGTAAACCCACCGTCATGCCCGCCAGTTGCACCAGCGACAACATAAAGCCCGCTTGCAGCAATGTGATGCCAAGCGATGCTTCAAGAGCTGTAATCGCCGGCGGTAATTTTCCCAGATGCAGGGCCGCGGTAACACCGGCGATGATAACAACCAGCTCGGATGGAAAGCGTGAATGCAGCATAACAACAGGAAGCCTGAACCATGAGGACAATAACAAAGCCGGTACTTTATCAGCTCGGACCCGGCAGACAACCATAACATCCGGGTCTAAGCTGGCCCAGGGTGGGCTCAGGCACTAGGCTTGTAGTACTGACGCTGGAGTTTGTCTCGCCCGAGGAGCGCGAGAAAATGAACCGGTATTAACTGCACGATACGGAGTGTATTTTCCGTAAAGGGGAGGGCCTGGCTGGCTGGCGACACCACAGGCTAAGATGACACCTCGGTGATCAGTGCCATGGTGCGTTCCCAGGCAACCTTTGCCGAAACCGGTTCATAGGAATCGCGTATATCGCAGTTGAAACCATGGCCAGCAGCGTAGGTATAGACCGGGAGCTTGGGCTGCTTGCTACGTACTGTGTCGACGTTCTCCATCGGGATACTCGCGTCTTGTTCTCCAAAGTGCAGGATGGTTGGACACAGGGGGGATTCATCGGCAAATTCCGGAATCCGACCGCCGTAGTAACTGACCGCACAGGCGAGGTCGGTATTGCGGGTTGCGATCTTGTAAGCCAGCGAGCCGCCCAGGCAAAAACCAATAACTGAGACTGTCCCGCGGGTTTTGAAATGGTCGATAGTCGCGGTGATATCCAGCAATGCTGCATCAACACTGAAGTTGGCGAGCAACTCACGACCGCGAACCACGTCTTCGGGTGCATAGCCCGCTTCATAACCGGGTTGTAACCGGTCGAACAGCGCCGGGGCTGCGGCGATGAAACCGGCCTCAGCCAGCCGGTCGCAGACCGAGCGTATGTGAGGGTTCACACCAAAGATTTCCTGCAAGACGATGACGACGCTTCGCGGGGTATGTTTGGGCTCGACGACGTAAGCCCTAAAGTGATGCTGGTCACTGGCGGTCAGCTCCTGAAAGTGCGACATGATAAATATCCTTGTGCTGTTCGGGTGGCTATCAGTGTAGCCAGCTTTATGAACACTGGGCAGACTCAGGGTTGCAACTTAGCGTTCCCGGGGCATATACCCATCAACCAGGCACTCTCCGATGCCCGGTAATAGCTGAGCTTATCTGGTGCATAGCGGATGAAATGGCAGGCAAAAAAAAGCACGGGACGATCGCTCGGCCCGTGCAAAATAACAACACAACAACGACAAAGAGGAGAGCTTGCGCCAGCGTGGTGTTTGTCAGGTCACCACGCCGTCATGAAATTCGGGTGCTCAGGCGTTGCTCGGGGTGGCACTTGAACCAAAGAGGTTGTGAATGCCACGACGCAACGATATGAAAAAGTCGCCCGCCTGGGTGCGCAGGTATTCGTTGCGCAATCTCATCGCTTCGCGCTCATAGTAGGCAACGTCAACATTGCCAAAACGGTCTGTCACGATGGTGGTTTCCGCAGTCTGGTTGGTCATCAAATACTCCTCGGCTTGAAGCCTGTATGCGTGGGAGGGAAACCTGTTTTTGGGTGCCCTCTTCAATTGCTGCGCATGATAATAAGTTGACCGCTTAGTCACAAACGATCAAATTTCAGCCCATGAATTAGAAAAAGTATTTCATGCGGGTTTGGATTAAGATCGCCTAGCTGTTCGAATATGACCCTTGCTAATGCATGAATCTAATTCACCTGTGGCATGAAAACCCATCGTTTGTGACCGACCGCTTGCCTCCCTATTATATGTCTCATTGAAGGCCGCAGCGCCTAACCGATCAAGCACATGACATTGTCTGGAGGCAAACATGGCACACTCAAACGAAACCGAATTTAAAGCAGTAACCGATTCCTGGGGCAACCTGGATGTGGCTTTCTACGAAGCCGAAGCCATGAAAATGCGCAACGAATACCTGCGCGAAGGCGTTCTGCGCGGGCTGGCTGCCGCCAAAGAAGCCGTTGCCTCCTGGTTCAGCGCTCCTTCTCGTACACACAGCGCCTGATCGCCCAATTTCACTTTATCGTTGAAAACTTTTAGCACGCGCCCCATGTGGGCCGTGCGTTTTCGTTTTTGTACCACGCATGACATCCTGCCGCACAACCCTCTATAATCTGTTCCGTTTTAGCCTTTCCTGTTTTATACATTACTGACCCGAGGTGTTATGTACCCGATCGACCCGAATGATCTGCGCCGGGCCATTGTGGCCAATGTAACGGCTGCGCTTGCCGAAGACGTCGCTGACGGTGACATCAATGCTGCTCTGATTGCTGAACACAGCGAGGCCGATGCACGGGTAATAACCCGTGAGCCTGCGGTGATCTGCGGTGTCGACTGGGTTAATGAGGTATTTCATCAGTTGGACCCCGGGGTGACACTGGTCTGGCATGTTCAGGATGGCGACCGGGTCGCGCCCGACGACACCCTGGTCGAGATTAAAGGCAAGGCCCGGTCACTGCTGACTGGTGAGCGGGCAGCGCTTAATTTTCTGCAACTACTGTCGGCAACGGCAACCCGGGCTGCTCACTTTGTGGCAATGCTTGAAGGCACCGGCGTAAACCTGCTCGACACCCGGAAAACTCTGCCCGGTTTGCGCCTGGCGCAAAAATACGCGGTGACCTGCGGCGGTGGCCAGAGTCATCGCATGGGTTTGTACGATGCTTTCCTGATCAAGGAAAACCACATCACGGCCTGCGGTGGTATCGCTGCTACGGTAACCGCTGCTCACAAGCTGGCACCGGGCAAAATGGTAGAGGTGGAAACCGAGAACCTGGATGAGTTGGAGCAAGCCCTGGCCGCCGGAGCCGATGTGATCATGCTCGATAACTTCAGCCTGGAAGACACCCGCACCGCTGTGGCAACCGCCAAAGGAAGAGCCAAGCTGGAAGCTTCAGGCAACGTTAACGCCAGGACATTGCGCGGCATTGCCGAAACCGGAGTGGATTACATTTCGATGGGTACCCTGACCAAAGATGTGACCGCCATTGACCTGTCGATGCGGTTATCAGTCGATCATTAGGAAGGTCGATACCAGAGCCGTTCGTCGTTCAGGGGCGTGCCTGGCGGTAGCATAGGATTGGTTAGCTCAATAATGCGCCGCTCATCCAGCCGGGCGCGGTCTATGGCATCAGCATTGAACCGCCAGAAAATCTCGTCGAAACTGCCGTCTTCTATCATTCGGTTCAGGCCGGTTTGCAACCGTACAGCCAGTGCTTCGTTGTCTGGATGGACAAAGAAGTAGTAAGGCCAGGGGTAGTAGAGCAGCAGGTTGGGTTCGATGATGAGATTGGGCAGCTCGTGGCGGCGAATTTCCCACTCTTCAAACACCTCACCAATGCCTCGCGGAAAAATATCAATTCGACCCGCGTCGATCATTCTAAACAGGCTTTCGTATTCACTGGTGGTGACACTCAGGCCATTGGCCTCGAATACCAGGTTGTCTCCCCAGCCAATACCCTGCGCCAGAGAGAGCTGTGACAGGTCGCTTACTGTTTGAACCTGGTCGATCCTGGCCTGATTCTCAGCGCGAGTCAGCGCAATGCGGTACGAGAGCAACCCTTTACGCAGTGGAATTTGAATGGGGCGGAACAGGGATTCCCGTTCAACCGAGGTGGATGTCCAGATCAGGTTGGGGGTGCGCCCGGCCAGCAATTCGTTTGAGTAGCGCATGGAGGTCATCGGCGCCGAGGCGGGCCGCATCTGAAAGGGGCCAAAGTCAGGCTCGGTTTTTTCGAGTGCGGTACGCAATATAGTGATTAGGTCGTCGAATCGGGTGTCTATCTCGGATTCACTGGCCGGGTAAACCACACTGAGCTCGGCGCGGACGCAGACCACGCTCGCCAGAACCCATATTACCACCAGCCTTTGTAACATTACGGCCACCAAGCATCGATTTACCCGTTGTCAGCCTAGTCGACCGGCCGGGCTTGTCAACGGAGCGAGCCGATGCTCTTGGATGGTGTGCAGTTAACCGACAATGCCTTGTTTGCGCAGAAACGCCAGGCGTGAAGCATCGCAATCGAGCAGTCCGGTCAGCACGTGATCGGTATCTGAACCGAGTGAGGGAGCAGCTCTTTCGTAGTGGATGGTCGATTCACTGAAGCGGATCGGGTTGGCTACCGACGGCACCTTGCCGAGTTCAGGCTGGTTCAGTTCGCGCTTCAGTTCACGCGCTTGAACCTGGGGGTCGGCGAAGACCTGTTCCAGTGAATTGATCGGGCCGCAGGGTACCGATACCGCTTCCAGCTTGTCGAGCCACCAGTCCCGGGTTTGCGTCTTCATCCGTTCAATGATCACTGGCAATAACTGCTCGCGATGAGCAACCCGGGCCTGGTTGGTGGCGAAGCGCTCGTCGGCCGACAGATCAGGCCGACCTGCGACCTCACAGAACCGCTGGAATTGTCCGTCGTTGCCGACGGCGAGAATCAGGTAGCCATCGGTCGTGGCAAAGGCCTGGTAGGGCACAATGTTGGGGTGCGCATTGCCCAGACGGCCGGGGGAATTACCGGTAGCCAGGTAATTCATGGCCTGGTTGGCCATGGTCGCCACCTGAACATCGAGCAGGGCCAGATCAATGTGCTGGCCAAGGCCGGTTCGGGCCCGATAGTGCAGGGCGGCCTGCACAGCATTGGCGGCGTAAAGCCCGGTCAGAATGTCGGTGAGGGCAACACCGACTTTCATTGGCGTGCCATCCGGCTCACCGGTCACGCTCATCAGCCCGCCCATGCCCTGAATCATGAAGTCGTAGCCAGCGCGGTGTTTGTAGGGGCCGGTCTGGCCGAACCCGGTGATCGAGCAATACACCAGGCGCGGGTTAATTGCCTTTAGGCTGTCGTAATCCAGCCGGTATTTTTTCAGGCCATCGACCTTGTAGTTCTCAACCAGCACGTCCGCTTCGCGCACCAGGTCGTGCACCAGTTGCTGGCCTTCGGGCCGGGTGAAGTCGATGGCGATGGACTGTTTGCCCCGGTTGGCGCTGTGAAAGTAAGCGGCGACTTTGTGTTCATCGTCGCCGAAGAATGGCGGGCCCCAGCCACGGGTGTCGTCTCCCTGGCCGGGCCGTTCTACTTTAATCACTTCAGCGCCGAAGTCGGCCAGCATCTGGGTGGCCCAGGGGCCAGCCAGAATGCGGCTCAGGTCGATGACCCGAATGCCGCTCAGGGCGCCTTGAATGGCGTCGTCGCTCATTAGCCGAACGCCTGAATGCCGGTTTGGGCACGGCCCAGAATCAGGGCGTGAATGTCGTGCGTGCCCTCGTAGGTGTTGACCGCTTCGAGGTTCATGACATGGCGAATCACACCGTATTCATCGCTGATGCCGTTGCCGCCGTGCATGTCGCGGGCAACGCGGGCGATGTCGAGTGCCTTGCCGGCGTTATTGCGTTTCATCAGTGATATTAGCTCGACCGGGCAGGCATCGTTGTCCATCAACTGACCCATACGCAAGCAGCCTTGCAAGCCGAGGCTGATCTCGGTTTGCATGTCGGCCAGTTTTTTCTGGATCAACTGGTTAGCCGCCAGTGGCCGGTTGAACTGAACCCGCTCCATCACGTAGCTGTGTGCCGCCAGCCAGCAGGCTTCGGCGGCACCCATGGCGCCCCAGGCGATGCCGTAGCGGGCTTTGTTCAGGCAACCGAAGGGGCCTTTGAGGCCTTTAACGTTGGGCAGGATGTTGGCTTCAGGTACAAAAACGTCTTCCATCACGATTTCGCCGGTGATTGAAGCGCGCAGGCTGAATTTGCCTTCAATTTTGGGGGCGCTCAGGCCTTTCATGTCGCGCTCTAGAACAAAGCCGCGAATCTCGCCGTCGAGCTTGGCCCATACCACGAATACATCGGCGATCGGTGAGTTGGTGATCCACATCTTGGCGCCGTTGAGAATGTAGCCATTGTCGGCTTTAACCGCTTTGCTTTGCATGCTGCCGGGGTCTGAACCGGCATCCGGTTCGGTCAGGCCGAAGCAGCCGATCAGTTCGCCGGTGGCCAGTTTGGGCAGGTATTTCTTGCGCTGCTCTTCGCTGCCATAGGCGTAAATTGGGTGCATGACCAGAGAAGACTGCACACTCATGGCAGAGCGGTAGCCGCTGTCGACACGTTCGACCTCGCGGGCAATCAGGCCATAGGCCACATGGCTGGCGTTTACGCAGCCGTATTCTTCCGGCAGCGTCACCCCGAGCATGCCCAGCTCGCCCAGTTCCAACATGATGGCTGGGTCGAAGCTTTCGTTACGGTTGGCCATTTGCACGCGGCTGGCCAGTTTGTCCTGACTGTAGGCGTGGGCGGTATCGAGAATCATGCGCTCGTCGTCATTCAGTTGAGCAGTCAGTGCGAAGGGGTCTTTCCAGTCAAAATGTGCGGTAGCCATGGTGGTGCCTCTTGTTTTGTTCGGTGGTTTGGGTCGTGTCAGCCACCGGGTGTAGCTATCCGGGGTCGGCGTGAATCCTTCCATGGAGCCTAGGCCGCAGCATCCCTGCTGCGGACTACCCCGGATAGCTACACCCGGCAGCTGGCACTCGGCTGGTTGCTTGCACCGAATTCTGGTTAGTGAGTGGGCCTAAAGATAGCTGAAGTTTTCGGATATCCATATTATATTGTTTTTATATATTCTATATATTTAAAATATAGACGTGAGCTTGGGGTAAATTTATGCGATTAGACAGCATCAGCCGGTTGCGGTACTTCAATGACATCGCCATCACCGGCAGTTTTTCCCGGTCAGCTAGGCGGTTAGGCATTGCTCAGCCAGCGTTGAGTATAGCGATAAAAAAATTGGAGGAAGAAACTGGGCTAAAACTGATCAACCGGGCTGACCGGCGCATGACGCTAACGTCCGACGGTGAGGTATTGCTCACTCACGTCCGCCGTATTCTGGAAGGGCTGACTGATGCCACCCGGGAATTGACCGAACTGCAGGGGTTGGAGCAGGGTGAGGTGAAGCTGGGGGCTTCGGCGATGCTATCGACCTACTATTTACCCGCCTATCTGTTTGCCTTCAAGAAAGCCTACCCGGGCATTCGCATTCGCCTGTATGAAGCCGGTACCGATACGCTGGAGCAGATGGTGATCAATGGCGAGCTCGATCTGGCGCTGATTCGCTCGGAAAAACCGCACGATCAGATTCGCTATGCCTCGCAATTGTCCGAGCAGGTGGTTGCCTGCATGCCAAAGCACCATCATTTGGCGGAGCGCGAGTCGATCACGATCGAGGCGTTCTGCCAGCAGCCGACGGTAATGTTCCGCAGTGGTTATCACTTACGCGACTCGGTTGAACAACGTGCCCGGGCACAGGGGCTCAGTCTGAATGTTCAGTTTGAAACCAATCTGGTCAATTTGCTGATGAATCTGGTCAAAAACGAGATGGGGCTGGCGACCTGTTTGTCGATGATTGTTGAGAATGAGCCGCTGCTCTGCACCCGGCCCTTCGATCCGCCGATTCCCTTGGAGCTGGCCTGGGGTTGGAAGAAGAACCATTATTTGTCGAAGGCGAGCCAGGCGTTTCTGGGTTTTTTTGAGAAGTAAGAGCTGCGAGCTATGAGTTATCAGCTAACAGCTCGTTGCTCGACGCTAAAAATCCATCCCTTCCGGCACACCGAACAGCGGGCCGTAGCGCAGGCCGATGTAGGCGTGTTCGCGCATCAGCATTTCTGCCCGGGTGCTTTCACCCATTAACAGAGCCTGTACCACCAATTGGTGCTGCAGTTGCGCCACCTGGAGTTTGCGTTGCTCCTGGGCGAGGTGGTCGGTGTCGATGGTGATCGAATCCGATGAGGCAAAGGGCAGGTGGTTGTTGCGGGTGATGGCATCACTGATGGCACGGCTGCCGGCGTTATTGACGATCAGGGCGTGAAAGCGGGCGTTGATCTCACCCCAGCGTTCGATGTCTCCCTGGCTTAGCTCAGGCCGGTTGATCAGCGCATCACCTTCCTGAACGCAGCGTTCCAGTTGAGCCTTCAGTTCACCGGAAAGGCCCTTCTCGGCCAGCCGACGAGCTGCCAGGCCTTCCAGCACTCCCCGGATTTCGACCCCGCACAGTACGTCGTCGGCCGATACTTCGCGAACCACATAGCCCTGCTTACCGGTGCGTTCCAGCAGGCCTTCCTGCTCCAGGGTGCGAAAGGCGAGTCTGACCGGTGTGCGTGAGACGCCCAGCAGGTCTGCAACCTGTACTTCTCGCAGCTTTTCGCCGGGTTGGTAGCGTCCATCGCGTATGTGTTTGCGCAGAGCGGTAATGGCGGTGTGGCTGATCTGGGTCATGATGAAAAACGGGATCCAGTAAGAGAGTCGTTGCGTCTATTCTCAGCTCAATGTCTGCATTGCGCAAGCTTTCTACTGGTATTTTGGATCCATAAATCGACTTTAGTGGATCCAAAAAGGATATTTTAATTGACAAATGGAGGTCTGGAACCTATTTTTGGATCCATAACTGACGTCGACGGATAATAAAAAGTGAGTCGACCGAATACAACCAACCGACCCGATGCAGTGGAGAACCGCCATGACCGTGCAAGCCTCCTGGCCGACCAACACCTGGTATGTAGCCTTTTCGTCCGATGAAGTGACCAACAAGCCACAGGGCCGTCAAATCTGTGGTCAGCGTATGGTGTTCTATCGTACCCAGAATGAAAAAATTGTGGCCCTGGCTGACTTCTGCCCGCATCGAGGCGCGCCCCTTTCGTTGGGTCATGTAAATGACGAAGGCGATCTGGTCTGCGGTTACCACGGCATGGTAATGAACTGTGACGGCAACTGTAAATCGATGCCCGGCCAACGCGTTAACGCCTTCCCGGGCATTACTGCTTACCCGGTTGAAGAACGTTATGGTTTTATTTGGGTATGGCCAGGCGAAGCCGAAAAAGCCGATACCGACCTGATCCCGAAATTCGATTTCTTCGATGACCCGGAGTGGGCTTACGGTGGTGGCTTGTATCACATCAACTGTAATTACAAATTGATGGTCGATAACCTGATGGACCTGACGCATGAAACCTATGTGCATGCGTCCAGCATCGGTCAGCCTGAAATTGAAGACGAAGCACCCGATTCGTTCAAAGACGGCGATACCGTGGTGACCAAGCGCACCATGGAGAGCATCAAGGCACCGCCGTTCTGGCAGAATGCCCTTAAGTTCAACGACCTTGAACCAACGGCCGATGTAGACCGCTGGCAGATCAGCCGGTTCACGCCGCCAAGCCACATCATGATCAACGTCGGTGTTGCTATCGCCAACAAGGGCGGCTTCGATGCGCCCGCCGACCAGAAAGCGTCCAGCGTTGTGGTCGATTTCATCACCCCGGAAACGGAAACTTCAATCTGGTATTACTGGGGCATGGCACGTAACTTCAAGCCGCACGATCAGGAGCTGACCGATAAGATTCGCGAAGGTCAGGGCCAGATTTTCTCGGAAGATCTGGAAATGCTGGAAGCCCAGCAACAAAACCTGATCGATAACCCCGACCGTCAGTTGCTGAAACTGAACATCGACGGTGGTGGTATACTGGCGCGCCGCATGCTCGACAAGATCCTCAAGCAGGAAGCTTCGGCGTCTTAATTCATCAGGTTCCGGAGTTGGCATGAGTAAAAAAACCACCCTGTCGATGATCGTCAAGATCAACAAAAAAGTCGCCGAAGCCGATGGCATTGTGCGCCTGGAACTGGTCGACCCGCACGGTCGTGAATTGCCTGCATTTACTGCAGGCAGCCACATCGATGTGCAGGTTGCACCGGATACCATTCGTCAGTATTCGCTGAGCAACGCCCCTTGGGACAATCAAAGGTATCAGTTGGGCGTGCTGCGCGAACCGGAATCTCGTGGCGGTTCTACGGCGGTGCATGACGCCCTCAATGAAGGAGATTTGCTGCAAGTTAGTTCTCCGCGTAACCATTTTGAATTGCGCCCGGCCGCTAAAAAGTCATTGCTGCTGGCCGGTGGTATTGGCATCACGCCGATCTATTCCATGGCTCAACAACTCGATCGCGATGGTAAGGAGTTCGAGTTTCACTACGCTGCCAAGTCACGTGGGTGCATGGCGTTTTTAGATGAACTGGAAGACGGCCCGTTCAGTGATCGTTGCCATTTCTATCTGAGCGATGAACCGGATACCGGTCGCATCGATATGGCGGCACTCGCCAAGAATGTTGACCCGGACACCCACCTCTATGTGTGTGGCCCGGAACGTTTTACCGATGCCGCTCTAAAAACTTTTAAAGACGCAGGCTGGTCTGTCGATCATCTGCACACCGAGTATTTTGTCGCCGAAGACATCGATACCTCTGCTGATGGCAGCTTCAAAGTCCGGCTCGCCAGCACTGGTGAAGAGTTTGATATCCCGGCCGACGAGACCATCGCCAACGTGCTGATCGACAACGACATCGACTTGCTGACGTCCTGCGAACAGGGCATTTGCGGCACCTGCCTGACCAAAGTGCTGGAAGGCACGCCCGAGCATCGTGACCGCTATCTGGATGACGATGAACACGCCGCGAATGACCAGATGACAGTGTGCTGCTCCCGTTCCAAAACACCCTTGCTGGTGTTGGACCTGTAAGCTCGCAAGCGACCTTAAGCCTCTACTTCTGTTAGCATGGTGCCTCGGCAATAACGAGGCACCTGCATGCGCCCCCTGTTTGAACAAATCGACACCCGCCCAACCCCCATCGGCCAGATTACCCTGCGCCGCCGGCGTATTCCTGGCCTCACTGACGACGACATCTACGAGGTTAAACTCGGCGAAGAGTTTCTGATGTCCAGCTTGTTCGTAAAAGCGGAAGAGGCATTGTCTGATCTTGGGTTAGCAGCACTGGATGATCGACCGGCTGATGTAGTGGTCGGCGGCCTGGGTCTGGGCTATACCGCCGTCGCGGCGCTCAAACATGAGAAAGTGCGGTCAATGCTGGTGGTGGAGTTACTGGAGCCGGTCATCGAATGGCATCAGGCTGAGGACGTGCCACTGGGCGCTATTCTGAATGCTGACCCTCGCAACCGGTATGTTCAGGGCAGCTTTTTCGACCTGGCCAAGGGTGAGCCAACTGGCTTTGATCCGGATCAGCCAGGACGCGTCTTCGATGCTATTCTGCTCGACATCGACCATTCTCCAAGCTTTTTGCTTAACGCCTCGAATGCTTCCTTTTATCAGCCAGGTACCCTCGCCACCATGGCCCAACAGCTGCGACCGGAAGGGGTATTTGCACTCTGGTCGAATGAACCACCTGCGCCAGATTTTATGGCTGTGCTGGAAACGGTTTTTAGTCGGGTAGAGTCGCATATCATTCGATTTTATAACCCCTTCCAGAATAACGAAGCAACCGCTACGGTCTATGTCGCTGTTAAATAGGCAATGCTGGTGCCTGCCTAACGCTTAGCCGCCACGTTTTATGACCGCGTCTACATAGCTGCAGGAAGCATGGATCTCATAGCCCTGATTGCGCGCCCAGGCGAGGCCGACATCGACCAGTTGGCGCGCCAGGCCGTGCTGACGCAAGGCGGGTGGCACGAAGGTGTGGTCAAAATCGACCTGGTTGGAACCCTGCGGATGGTGATACGTCAGTGATGACGTCTCACCATCCAGCTCGATAATAAAACGATGGTGTACGGGCTGATGCTGAACATCAGGCATAGTGTGCTCCTGCAAAACGGGTTATGAATTCTTGTGCAGCAGGGATTCCATGGTATCAACCAACTCGGCCCATTCAGCGTCATCATCACGCATACGGGTCAGCGTCAGACGTTGTTCGAAACTCAGAAAGTCGGCTTCGGAGACGTCTTCACCCTGGCCCAGGTGGTGGTGGCTGAAGAACGCATCAATGGCGTCCTGGCTGCTGTCGAGCCCCAGTTGGTCGAACAGCGTGGTCATATCCGGTAAGGGTGTCAGCATACGATGTCCCCCCACGTGCGCTTAGCATGAACTTTAAGCATAGCTGCTTCAGATGACACTACCATGGACGCACCCAATAATCCGGTTCGAGCCAGACAGAATCGTCAATTCTTATGAACGGTCGCTCAGATAGCCCGGCCGTCGATTTCTTCTCGCAACTGTTCCAGGTTGCGCTGGCTGTGGGTCGATTGAGGGTAGATGTCCAGCACCTGCTCGTAAGCCTTGATGGCCGCAGCGGGCTGTTGCAGGCGTGCGAAAATGGAACCGAGCCCGGCCAGGGCGCCAAAATGTCGGGGTTCGAGGGTCAGTGTCTGTTCGATATCTGCCATCGACTGGCCGAGGTCGCCGCGCAGGTAATGCAGCGTGGCCCGTTTGTTCCAGGCCTCGGCAAATTCCGGTTCCTCGTCGATCAGCCGGTCGAATACGCCCAGCGCTGAATCCAGGTCGCCGAGTTGCATGGCACGAACGCCCCGGCGCAACATGCGGGTGGATTCATCGTTTGGGCCCCGGCTCCACAAAACCCAAATTTGCTGTTCAATCACCGACGATACGTTCACGCCAGGTGAAGACTGTAGCCCGTCAAAGAGAGGGTCTAGCCGTTCATCGTTCTGGTCGGCGTTAACACCGGTCGTGATCCATAGAACCGCAGCCATCAGCCAAGTCCAGTGGATGTGTCGGACGCAGTTCATAGTAGGTCTCCATCCGGATGTAGCTATGTATTCGCTACCTGGAACAGAATAGACCATTATGAAAAGCGCAGATGGCTGGAGCCTCAGAAATTGGCAGGCGTAGTGGCCGACACGATCTGACAGGGTTCGCTGAACGGGTTTCGAAAGCGGTGTGGCCGGGTAGAGTCAAAATAATAGGCATCGCCGGTTTTTAGTTCGTACACCTCGGTACCCACGGTCAGTTCAAAGCGACCGCTGACGACCAGCCCGGCTTCTTCGCCTTCATGCACATAAAGGTCGGTTCCGGTATCGGAGCCGGGTTCATAGGTCTCAATCATAAAAGCCAGGGCGCGGCGACCGTAGGCTTTACCCACCAGCTTCATGCTAACCTCATTGACTGAGAGGTCCATAAACTCATCGGGGCTGTATATCACGGGCTGGCTGGCATCAGTTTCTGTGTCTTCCGCGAAAAACTCGACCAATGACATGGGAATGCCCTGCAGCACCTTTTTCAGTGAGCCAACGCTGGGGCTAACGCTGTTTTTTTCGATCATCGAAATGGTGCTGTTGGTGACACCGGCGCGTTTTGCCAGTTCACGCTGCGACAGACCTTTTTGTTTGCGTATGACTTTAAGTCGTTCACCCACATCCAAGGGTTGCTTCCTCCGGTAACGAGCATATTTTGGTCGATAGCCGCATGACAGGGTACGTCACGCCGGGCATTCATTATTTTTTACAGAGTGTAGCAAATACTGGCAACTGAACGGTATGTCTATTTCGCGGGCTAATTAGTCACCCCGAAGTCAGAGTTTGCTTGAGTTACAGTGCCATGTGCCCGTGTCAGGCGCCGGGTATGCCTTGCCGGGGTCGGCGTGAACCCGTCCATGGGGCCTAGACCGCAACATCCATGTTGCGGACTACCCCGGAAAGGCACACCCGGCACCTAACACTCAATTGGGTGCAAAGTCCCAAACGGGAGTTGTAAAATCGGTCAGATTGTGTCAAAAATACCGAACATTCGACGATTATAATTGACGGCCATTCCTTTATGCACGCCACTCGCAGTAATTACCTGAATCCCCAAACCCACACCGACGACTATCCGGCATCCTATTATGTCGCCACGGCCAATGAGGACACCCAGCGTAACTACCCGAGCCTAACCGAAGCGGTAGAGGCCGATGTGTGTGTTGTGGGCGGTGGCTTCAGTGGCGTTAATACCGCGCTGGAACTGGCGGACCGGGGCTATAAGGTGGTGCTATTAGAGGGTCGCCGGATTGGCTGGGGCGCCAGTGGCCGCAATGGCGGGCAACTGATTCGTGGCGTTGGCCATGGGCTCGACCCGTTTCGCAAGGCGCTGGGGCAGGAAGGCATCGATGCCGTTACCCAGATGGGCTATGAATCGGTCGATATCATCCGCCAGCGGGTCGCCCGTTTTAACATCCAGTGTGACCTGAAATGGGGCTATTGCGACCTGGCCCTGCGCCCGCGCCACCTCAAAGACCTGGATGCCGATTACGAAGACCTGAAAGCCACCGGCTACGCCCACAAGTTCGAACGCATCGGCAAAGACCGCATGCACGAAGTGGTTGGGTCCGACCGTTACATTGGTGGCCTTGTCGATTATGGCGCAGGCCACCTGCACCCGCTGAACCTGATCACCGGTGAGGCCGCTGCCGCAGCCGAATTGGGCGTGCAGATATTTGAAAACAGCCTGGTAACCGAAGTGCAATACGGCGACCGCGTGCGCGTGCGCACCGCCCAGGGCGAAGTGCGCGCCGATCGCCTGGTGCTGTGCGGCAATGCCTATGTGGCAGGCCTGAACGATACCCTGGCGGGCAAAGTCCTGCCCGCCGGCAGCTACGTAATGGCCACCGAACCACTCACCGAAGCCCAGGCCAAACAGGTACTCCCGCAAGACATGGCAGTATGTGACCTGAATGTAGCACTCGACTACTACCGCCTAAGCGCCGACCGCCGCCTGCTGTTCGGTGGCCTGTGCAACTATTCAGGCCGCGACCCGGCCTCGATAGAAGCCGCCCTGAAACCCCACATGAACAAAGTATTCCCCTACCTGAAACACCTGCGCATCGACTACCAGTGGGGCGGCATGATCGGCATCGGCGCCAACCGCTTCCCCCAAATCGGCCGCCTGCAACCCAACGTCTACTATGCCCAGGCCTATTCAGGCCACGGCCTGAACGTAACCCACCTATCAGGCCGACTGATTGCCGAAAGCATCCACCAGGAAAGCAAACGCCTCGATATCTTCGAAAAGGTAAAACACATCACCTTCCCGGGCGGCCCCAAATTCCGCTCACCGATACTAGCGCTGGGTATGCTATACCACCGGCTAAGGGATGTGATTTAACGGGGTAGTAATGTTAACCATAGACCCAAACACGACCACTCCGTAGGAGCGCAGTCCCCTGCGCGACAGGAAGCAAAACCAACCACCGAAAACTACTCAGGGGGCGCAAATTACACCCCCACAAAATAAATACTTGCCAACCCAATCACAGAGTGCCAAGGTGAAACCACAACCTACTTCCCCTTGGTGTGCCCCGTAACCGGCCGGGCGGTAGCGAGTCTAATCGATTCTGGCGCCAGCAATTTGTATAGCTCAAAGGATACGTGAATCACCGTATCATTGATCTCTCTGATCCAGTCTAAATGGCCAATTCATAGTGATCTAACACACTGCCATGAATTGTGCCGATACCAGAGGGCGTCGTACCAAACCGTGCATGCTTGAATGTCGTCACAATCAAATGCTGAGGCCTGACGCATATTCCGGGAAGCGTCGTCTGTAGCGACTGTTTTTTCGGTTTTGATGTGATACGCGAATGATCTCCGGGAATTGGGCGTCAATCCCTATATCACTGGGCCTTAGCGAATGAGTGTGGTAGGTTTTATATGACATCTGCTGGAATAAGGGGCGGAGGCGAAGATGAAGAAACTGTTAATCGAAAACTCCTTCAAATGGTGAGGTGAATTGGAAATGCGTTTGCGTACGAAAAGCGAAGGAGCACTCCGCCTCGGGTACGCCGTCACGGCACTGGCACCTACTCTTGTGCTAATTGGCTTTTTTGTGGAGGTCGCACAAAGGGGGCGCTTTCCGAATCTCAGCGAGATGCCCCTCGTGATCATGGGCTACGGGTTGCTAGCCTTTATCAGTTGGGTGGCGCTATATTTCCTAGTTTGGGTCTACTTTTGGATCTCGGAAGGATTCCGTCAAGACCGCAATCAAAACGGCTCGTAAAGAGCACGGCTGTATACTCATACTAGGCGAAGTACCAGAAGCCGAAATCACAACTTCTCTACTTTTCTCTCCCGTGATGGCAGGCGGTAGGCAGCCCAATATACTAAGGAGGTTGTTTGGAAAATAATTCAGAAGAATGGAAAGAGGTAAGAGCACGAGTCGATACGCTTTCGAATTCTGTGTTTTTGCTAGCTGGTGGCGCAATTACACTGTCTTCTACGGCACTTTTCAATGTGAAAGGCTCTAGTTTCTCTGATGTAATTCCTTCTGTCAGTTGCCTCGCATTCTATTCATGGTATTCATTGTTAGCCTCGATTACGTTGTTTGTCTTGTTAAAGGCACACTTGCTTCTTCAAGCTTATTCGCGGCTTAACTCAGCCAAGTACTATTCAAGTACAAGAATCACTAATCGTATTGGCTGGTTCATTGGGCTGGCAGGCACTGTTTCGCTTACAACTGGATTGATTCTGCTAGTTGTAGTAGCCAATCGAGTACTAAATGCTTAACAATGCATTGCAGCGAATAAACCGCTGAATTTGGCGTTACATACACGAGGGTAAGAAGAGTGATTGAACTCGCGACAATTGGAGAAGCAGTAGCAGTCATTGCGGCCTGCTGGGCTATCATCTCCGGGGTTGGCGCATGGAAAAGAGAATTTATTGGAAAACGGAAGATTGAGCTGGCAGAAGATATGCTCGCAAGTTTTTTCGAATTGAGTGATGCAGTCGCGTTTATAAGAAACCCATTTGCAAGCTCAAACGAGGGACGTACAAGGCAGCGTGGCGAGCATGAAAATCCCGAGCACAGTAAGCTATTAGACCGCGCATATATTGTTTTTGAGCGATACGAACAGAAAAAAGAAGTCTTTGTTCGACTAAACACCCTAAAGTATCGTTTTATGGCTGTTTTCGGTTCTGAGACAGAATCTCTTTTCCATGACATTGGCAGGACGGTTAATTCTATCTTCGCTTCGGCGAACGCCTTAGGTACCCGCTACTGGCCTCAGCAAGGGCGAGTCAGAATGGATGAAGAGCAGTTCCAGCGTCATCTGGATGCAATGCAGCGGCATGAAGGCATTTTTTGGGATACCTATGGAGAAGATGACGAGATTAGACAGCGTTTAGCGGAATATAGTACTCGTCTTGAAAGAATTACAGCCCCATGTTTCGAAGAGCCCTTGAAGAGCTACAAAATTATTACCCAAAAATTGCCCTTCTTATGTAACAAAAAAAGGCAGTCGGACACATAAATACGCCGCTGCTTTTGGCGTTAGGAGTGAGCGATGGAGTCAAATCTAGTGTGCTGTAACAAATAAACCGCTCATACCAGGGGCCTCCATGGAGGGCCTCCATGGACATGCATCTTACTGACTCACTAAGAAAGCAACCACATTTTGAAGGGGTCGTACTCAACAAGGCGCTACCTATTAAAGTGGATCGGGATTTTTACGAATAATTGAGTGATCATTTCGAAATTCAGGCACGCCACTGTCTCAGGCGACCCTGTGAATCGAATATTGCGGGAAGGTTTGGCTAAGTCAGTTGCGTAGCCAATGATAATCCAAGAGTTCGACGGTAACCGGAACTGCTGACACTTTGCTTTAATCGAGATTGCAGTGCCGACCAACCCTTTAAACTGGCTTTCAAAGTGCTGAGTGTTATAGATCCAATGCTCAGCATCGATATTAAGGCGCTCGAGAATGGGTGGAAGAGCCTTTCTGATGCTACCGCGTTTATCGCTACGAATTTGTCGACCGCCGGTCCAGTCAAGCAGTTTCAGGTAGTCTTGCAGCCGAAAGGGCAAGCCTTCTGGCATATCTTGCTGGGGGTAGCCAACAAATGGAAATAACGGTGTTGGCTGTTTGGGTTCGGTGGCTTCCGGGTCTTCTTTGGCGGTATCGATTCGCTGCTTGGCCGAGGTGTACTCTTAGCTTCCGGTGTTTCGGCCATGCAGGCCCAGATAGGGTTCAGGTCAACACAGGTCAGGCAGACTGTCAGGGCGGGCGTTACAAATCACTATTTCATACTTGATTTTTATACGGCTATGCCGTATGTTTTGGCAATGCTATTCATCGAAACTTCATCGTTTACCAAGCTATTACCTAACTACCTCACGGATGAGGAATACCGTGGGCTTCAAACCTATCTTTTGCAGAAGCCGGATGTTGGTGATTTGATCACGGGCTCGGGCGGTGTTCGAAAAGTTCGATGGGCATCAGCGGATTCGGGAAAGAGCGGTGGTATCAGAGCAATTTACTACTGGAAAAAATCTGACCATGAGATATGGATGCTCACGCTGTACAGTAAATCAGAGCGCGCCAGTATTCCTGGCCATACGCTCAGGCAGATAGCGGAGGCAATCAAAAATGGGTGACAGAAACCTTGGGGCAGAGATTCTTGACGGTATCAACGAAATAAAGCAGTTCAAGAAAGGCAAATTGGCTCTGCGAACACATGAGCTTTCAGAGCCATCACCGCCCAAAATAATCAGGCTGAAATTGAATATGTCACAATCAGCGTTTGCCGGTCTTATGGGGGTGAGCGTGCGAACCCTTCAGGATTGGGAGCAGGGGCGTAGGGAGCCACAGGGACCAGCGGTCGCACTTTTGCGCATTGCAGAACAACACCCGGAAGTTTTTAATGAGCTTCACTGACTAAAGTGGATTGCAGTCAGGCGCTATAATCAGGCAATGCACCGGATGCCCGACCAATAGTGTCACGACCTCCATAGACATACATCTTACTGACTCACTAAGAAAGCAATCACATTTTGAATGGGTAGTACTCAACAAGGCGCTACCTATTAAAGTGGATCGGGATTTTTACGAATAATTGAGTGATCATTTCGAAATTCAGGCACGCCACTGTCTCAGGCGACCCTGTGAATCGAATATTGCGGGAAGGTTTGGCTAAGTCAGTTGCGTAGCCAATGATAATCCAAGAGTTCGACGGTAACCGGAACTGCTGACACTTTGCTTTAATCGAGATTGCAGTGCCGACCAACCCTTTAAACTGGCTTTCAAAGTGCTGAGTGTTATAGACCCAGTGCTCGGAATCGATATTAAGGCGTTCGAGAATCGGCGAAAGGATATGTGTGATGTTTCCGCGTTGGCTTGCCGGCCAACTTCTTCATTGGTAATGGTTTGACATGATGGCATAGGCACAAACATCGAGTGCATATACCTTGGCCAGCTCGATTATCCGGTTTTCAATCCAGCCGCGCCGATGTTCGTAGTCATTGCCGGAATGCTCGTCACGGCCACACAAGAAGGCTCGGCGCACGCATCGGGAGGTGCAGTGGTAGTAAGGAGTGGCCTCCAGGGCGATTTGTGATTTCCTTGAACGTGGCATAGTGTCTAACCCTGACGGCTCGTATTTGAATTGCTGTATAAACTACTGGATGGTATGTGCTGGGTCAAGTGTTGTGATGGGTGTCCAACTTATGCTGACAAGGCCAGGCACAGTGTCGGTGAAAGTGGTGCAAGTTCACCACTGCAAAGCCGCGTGTGCTGGCGGCGTTAAGTGGCAAGGAGGTATTTTATGCAAAGTGATAAAGATGAAATTTGTGAGCTTGTTGCGAAGTGGATGAAGGCAACGAAAGAAGGTGATTCTGACACAGTACTCAGTTTGATGGCAGACGATGCTACTTTTATTGTTGCTGGCCAACCTCCTTTTGGGAAAGGAGCATTCGCGTCAGCTACAAATGCTCAGGAGACCGGATCAATGGAAATAGATGGTGAGAGTGAAGTACTCGAGATCACCGTTGCGGGCGAATGGGCGTTCATGCTGAGTCATTTAACCGTCAAAGTAAAATCCGAAGGAACGCCTCAAATGATCCGGGCAGGTAATACTCTCACTGTGCTTACAAAAAAAAACGGTCGCTGGCTATTGTACCGGGATGCAAATCTTCTGGTCCCAGTACAGGAATCTGGAGATGCCACTTAACAAGATCATCAAATTCGCTCCCTACGGACGGACGCTCGCAAGCTCGCGCCGTTAGAACTAAAAAGGAATACAGAGTGAGTGACGCGATTTTTTACGTCGGTCTCGAAATATTTATTATTGGCGGAATCGGTCTGCTAATTTCAGCTTTCAAGACCAGTATTTTTTGGGGTAACAATCACAGTCACGGCGACGTCTACTACATTGCGGCTTCGCCATCATTCCTTCATTCCGCAGTCGCGCATGCTGGCTGGCGTTAAGCTTATAGGGGGTGGAATGGTAAGTGAAGTTCCTGAGAAAAGGCAGGGAGTCGATGAATATGGACGGTCAGAGATTCATTACGCTAAAGATGCCAATGTCATTCAACTGATGATTGATTCAGGCACTGATATAAACCGTCAGGATGACAATGGCTGGTGTCCCCTTCATTTCTACGCACAGGCCTGCAACATTGACGCCGTAGAGGTAGCGCTTGCGAATAATGCCGACCCGAATCTTTTAGATTCCCATGGAAATGGGCCGCTATGGACAGCCACGATGAACGCCAAAGGCAACTTTTCATGTGTGGTGGCATTACTAAAATCTGGAGCAAATGCTACACGTAAAAACATGCATGGTCGCAGCCCGTCGGACATGGCTAACACTATCAAAGGCGGATTAGAGCGAGTATTCGCAGATGATGGTCATGCTTGACAAGGCCAGTCAGCATCTCCGTTATTGATAGCTCCGGCAGAGTTAGCGTAGGTAAAATCTGGGTTCACGCAATCAGCAAGCCTGAGTCCCGCGCATGGCTGAATAAGAGGATTTTTTACGATGAATGCTGTTAAACATATCAGCACCTACATAAACCGCACCCCGAAAGATGTTTATGCGTTTGCCTCCAAACCTGAAAATCTGCCGAGCTGGGCAGCAGGTTTGGCTAGATCTGAGGTTAAAAAAGATGGGGATGCATGGGTTGCTGAAGCCCCATTCGGAAAGGCGAGGATCAGGTTTGCGGAAGCTAATGAATTTGGTGTCATGGATCATGATGTCGAACTTGATTCTGGCGTAGTAGTTCATAACCCTATGCGGGTCGTTCCGAACGGTAATGGAAGCGAATTAATATTTACCTTATTGCAGCAGCCTGGGGTATCTGAAGATCAATTCGCGGACGATGCGCAAGCCGTTTCCAAAGATCTCCGAGCGTTGAAAGAGCTTCTCGAAGGAGGCTCCTGAATGGAGGCAAAATCACGAGCCCTGAGCAGACTGACGTAATGAGGATTGTTTAATCTCCACTTGCTGCCTGGCATATTCTGCCGAGGGTAGCCCCAACAAGCGGAAATAACGGTATCTTTTGCAGAAACCGGATACAGGCGAGCGTCTCAATGGACATGCATCATACTGACTCACTAAGAAAGCGACCACAGTTTGAATGGGTAGTGCTCAACTATGAGCTATCTATCAAAGTGAACCGGGATTTTTACGGATAATTGAGTGGTTTTTTTGAAATTCAGGCGCACCATTACCTCAGCAGGTTCTGAAAAAATACTAGGTTCCACAGTCAGAGGGTATGAATGTCCAACAACGATCTAAAAATGATGGGGCTGGCTAAGGTTGAAATAGCTGAGTTCAATGGCATGACGGCGATCCGTAAAGAACCAGTTAATCTAACAGAAGGGTACTTTTACCGGGAAGTGCTAACTCAGTCTGGAGCTTGCGCTATCTCTGCGCCTGAATTATTGGCCTCACCGTCGGATTATGAATTGTGGATTGAATACATACCCAACGCTGTCGATAAAGATGAAACCAGTAGCTCAGATTTTATGAAGTGCCTGTCGAATCTGCATGAAGCTGAAATTCAATTGGATGACTCACAGCTGTTTCAATTCAATTGGTCAGCCGAGGACACTGAACGAGCTATCGCCCGTTTCACAGCTAATCAACAATATATTATTACACGTGCTATCCCTTCCTACTTTGAACGCCAGCAAGCTTTGTTTGCGCCCATGGGTCCGGTTTCCGGCGATACCAATGTGTTCAATTGGGGAAGACGGTCAAATGGGGAGCTGGTGCTGTTTGACTGGGAGCGATTTGGCAAGGCATCGCCAGCGATGGACCTTGCACCGATGATCCCAGGATTGCCACCGGTTGAGGTTATTGATCATTATTGTGACCGCTATCTCAGGGAGCGGAAAACGCCTACTTTCAATTTAGCGGAACTTCGTCAACAAGTGCTGGTAGCCATTGCCTGGCTGGTCATTGAAGTGGTGAACATTCTTCATGATCGAGAGAATGCGCAGGCTACCAAGTATATGGACTGGTTTAACCAACAGTTTGGGTGCTGGTTAAGTAAACATCTGGCATACGTGGAAAGTTGAACTGTACTCGAACCATTCGAGTCAGAGTCATTGATATTGCATTCAGACCAATGATGCTGGTTCCGGGATAGATATAATACCGTGCTATTTGATTCCGGGTGTCTATATTCATATTCACCTCCCTTGCTTCTGCGACTATGCTTGCACATCTTTCTATACGGAATAGCCATTCGTGAACAACCTTGTTTTTGAAGGCATCGCCTTTCTTGTCGCTGCAGTTCTTGCTCCCACCCTGTTTAAACGGCTTGGTTTCGGTACTGCTGTCGGTTACCTGTTCGCCGGAATTCTGATTGGTCCTTACGGGCTTCGCGTATTCAGAGATGCTGAATCGGTGATGGACGTCGCTCAACTCGGCGTGGTGTTATTGCTGTTTGTGATCGGTCTGGATACCCGGTTGTCCCGACTGGTTGCGATGAAACGCGATATTCTTTTTGTAGGGAATGGACAGGTTTGGCTCACGGCGCTGGTATTGGGCTTCGTGGCCTGGTTATTTGGGCTGTCGATCGCCGCGGTCATTATCGTGGGGTTTGCCTTCGCGTTGTCGGGTACGGCCATTGCCTTACAACTGCTGGATGAACGGGGGGATATGTCTCGCCCGTACGGTCAAAAGAGCTTCGCCGTGTTGCTCACGCAAGACATGCTGACCGTGCCCATACTGGCGTTGATCCCCCTGTTTTTAGTCGGTACCGGCACAGTAAGCCGAACCGGGTCAGCTATAGGGGATACCCTGCTGGCGATCGGTGTCGTCGGTGGCATTATTCTAGTTGGTCGTTATGTGCTTGATCATGTTTTCAGGTGGCTGGCGACAGGAGGCGCGCGCGAGGTGATGACCGCAGCCGCCTTGCTGGTTGTGATCTTCGCATCCCTGGCGGCAAGCTACGCCGGTCTTTCAATGGCCCTGGGGGCCTTTTTGGCCGGTGTCATGCTGGCCGGATCATCCTATCGCCACCAGCTGCGAGCGGACGTCGAACCTTTTCGTGGGTTGTTGCTGGCTCTGTTTTTTATGAGCATTGGCATGCTGATCAACCTGGCCGATGTCTGGAACAACATACTTCTGGTTGTGACCTTGCTGGTGGCTTACCTGGTCATCAAGGTTACCGTGGCAACGCTGGTGGCTCATTTTTCGGGTTCATCCTGGCCCGAGTCCCTGCGTTTTGGGCTGTTGCTGTCTGCGGCCGGTGAGTTTGCCTTTGTTCTGGTGCCGCTGGTGGCCGGGCAGGGTCTGATCGATGCACAGACGACGAATATTCTGATTGCCCTGGCGGCGTTGTCGATGGTGGCGTCGCCTCCTCTGGCGGTATTGGCAGAGCGCTGGATTAAAACTCTGGATCAGCGGGAAGAAACACCCGAAGAGGACTTCGGCAATGCCCGGGGTTCAGCGCTGGTGATCGGGTTCGGCCGGTTTGGGCAAATTGCCTCACAGTTGCTGCTGGCCGAAGATATTGAAACAACCCTTATCGATTTCCGGCCCGAGCGCATTCGTGCGGCGGCGCGGTTTGGTTTTAAAGTCTATTACGGGCATGGCCTGAATCTCGATATGCTTCGGGCCGCCGGTGCCGAACAGGCGAAACTGATTATGGTGTGTATCGATGACCCCACAGAAGCACTCGCTGCGGTAACCATGATTCGAAGTGCTTTCCCAGAGGTTCAGCTACATGCCAGGGCTTATGATCGCGGGCATGCATTGGCGTTGATGAAAGCAGGCGTCGACCATCAGGTGCGCGAAACCTTTGAGTCAGCCATTACCGCCGGGAGAGGCATGCTCGAAGCGCTGGGCGTGCCCCATGAGCAGGCCAGACGAACAGAGCACGATGTACGCCAGCGCGACCTCAAGCGCCTGGAGCTGCAGCGTTTGCAGGGCGTTGACGCGGGTGTCGACTTTTTGCACAGCAACTTGCAGCCAGAGCCACTTAAGGCACCGGATCATCCGGCAACCTCTTTGAATACCGAAGCTGACGAGATACTGCACCAACAGCCCGGTGAGATGCCATCCAAGCCTGATGAGTTCAGTGAATAACAGGCTATTACCTTGTTGCCAGGCAGTAACCTACACTGATGTCGAATCTCCCGGTCTCCGCCCGACTATAGAGTGTTCACAGGCGGACAGTCCATTTCGGACAATTTCGGCCGGTATGTAGAATCGAAGCAGCAGGCAGAGTAGATCAACATGAGCAACGTATTCGTTAACATTGGGCTTAGTCTCGATGGCTACATGGCCCCCGAAGGGATGACCATGGAAGATCCCGGGCATAAGAATTGGGGCGAGAAGTGGGGAGCGCTAATGACCTGGCTTCTCAATCAACAGTACATGCGCGAGAAGCTTAAATTCGGCCCGGGGGGCGAGACTGGTCAAGTCAACGACATGGTTCGGTACACTTTTGAGCGCACCGGCGCCAACATCATGGGTAAGCGTATGTTCGACCAGGGCGAAGTTAGTTGGCCAGAGGAAGCTCCGTTTCACACGCCGGTATACGTTCTTACCCACGAGAAACGAGACCCATGGGTGCGCCCTGGCGGAACGACGTTTTACTTCATCAATGAAGGTCCGGAGCGCGCGCTGGCGCTGGCTCGGGAGGCGGCGGATAAGCGTGACATACGCATCTCAGGTGGCGCAGATGTGATTCAGCAATACCTGAGTCTGGATGCTATGGACGAGCTGGAAATTGCCCTGGCCCCCGTGCTGTTCAGTGGTGGCCGGCGTCTCTTCGAGAATCTAAGCGAGCCCGGGCCAAAGTTTCGCATTGACACGGTTCTTGATGGCCCGGATGCCACACACTTGCGCTATGTCCGTCAGTAATAGTACCCCTATGATCACGACAGACATACTACAGTTCCTCGCTGAGCTCGAAGGCCGGTTTTATCGGGCTATGGTCTCCAATGATGTCGGCAGCATCTCAAGATGCATCACAGAAGACTGGATTCTTGCCACACCAAAGGCAGGGCCGGTGCTCCGGTTCAAAAAAGTGAGAGGGTAAAGTAAAAGCACTCCCTAACCAGCCTATCAGGCTGTCAGAAAACCACCGTCTGGCCTTGCTTTGGAATGGTTGCTTTAATGCCGTGTTCCTCCCAAAGCTTGCTTGCCAAAGTATCCTGAGCTTTGGGTTCACCGTGCACTAAATAGAAGTCAGGCTTGCTGGTGAAACCGGCGGCCCAATCTAGCAATTCCTGTTGTCCGGCGTGTGCCGAAAAGCCGCCGATTGTTTCTATGCGGGCATTGACCACAAATTCATCGCCAAACATTTTAATGGTTTTCAGGCCGTCCACCAGCAGCCGACCCAGTGTTCCCTGGGCCTGATAACCACAGAAAATAACGGTTGTTTTGCGGTCCCATATTCTGTTTTTAAAGTGGTGACGTATTCGGCCACCGGTACACATACCACTGCCAGCGATGATTAGCGCACCGCTTTTAATCCGGTTGATCGCCATCGATTCGTCTGTAGTGGAGGTAACCGATAGCCTGGGCAGAAAGTCTTTGAGGAAGGTTGTGTCTGTATCGCACAGTTCGTCGACGCCGTCGCAATCGAGGGTGTGAAGCCAATGGTCATAGACTTGAGTGACTTTGTGACCCATGGGTGTGTCCAGATATATTTGCCAGCCATCCAGCGTCCCGCGCTGATGCATGGCACCGAGATGATACAGGACCTCTTGCGTCCGGCCCACGGCGAACGCCGGAATCAGTACATTGCCGCCTTGCGCCCAGGTTTCACTGAGTACCTGCTCCAGTTGCTTGATTGAGTCGGGCATTGAGCGATGGTTCCGATCGCCGTAGGTGCTTTCCATAAGAACGATGCTGGCGTCGGATAGATGAATCGGATCGTTCATCAGCGGTGTGTCTTTCTTGCCGAGGTCACCGCTAAACACCAGCTTCTTGGTTTGGTTGCGTTCGGTAAACTGCAACTGAACGATGGCGGAACCGAGGATGTGACCGGCATCGAACAAAGTGACATCAAGGCCGGGTAGCAACGGATAGGTTTCCTGATACTCAATGCCCAGGCATAGCGAATATACGGTTTGCAGGTCTTCCCGGGTATACAGAGGTTCGATGGGTGGTTTGCCTTTGCGAATGAGCTGCCGATTCTTGCGCTCCAGATCTCTCTCGTAGAGACCGGCGGCATCCTCCAGCATGATCGGCAACAGTTCGGCGGTTTCCCGTGTGCAGAGAATCGGCCCGCGGAAGCCGTTTCTTACCAGGATGGGCAACAGGCCGGAATGGTCCATATGGGCGTGTGACAGGACGAGAGCATCGATGCCTGGGGCGTCAAAATCGAACGTTTCATTGCCGAGCCGGTCGACGGCATCGCCGCCCTGATGCATGCCGCAATCGAGCAGAATCCGGCCGATACCGGGAATCCCGACATGATGGCAGGAGCCGGTGACTTCCTGCGCGGCACCCAGAAACTGGACAGTAGCCATAGTAAGACCCTATAGACCGAGATAACTCAGTCTAGCTGACATTGAGCTAATATCTGGTGGATTTCTGCTGGCCCGTAACAAACCAGGGAAAAGTCAATGTGAAGCTTATTTTTGTCATTTCACATTGATCTGCATCCATATTGAGCTCATCGACAATGCTAAGCTTTATCGGACCAGTGTGGTTTCCGGGAACTGAGAACGCACAGTCGTATCTTATAGATCTGGCTTACCCCATCGCAGGGACCGAACACATGACTACAGCGCCTGAACCCAACGGCTGCCCGGCCTGGCATGAATTGACGATCGAAGCAGTGCTCAGGCAGCTCGATGCCCGCGCCGATGGCTTAACCGAATTCGTGGCGGCCGAACGTTTGCGTCTGCACGGCCCCAACAAACTGCCCGAGGCAGCCGGGGTCAACCCGTTGCTGCGCTTCCTACGCCATTTCCACAACATCCTGATTTACGTCTTGTTACTGTCGGCCGCCATCACCGCCGGCCTCGGCCACTATGTCGATACGCTGGTCATTCTGGCCGTGGTGCTGGCCAACGCTTTGATCGGTTTTATCCAGGAGGGCAAGGCGGAAAAAGCAATGAACGCGATTCGCGACCTCCTCGCCGCCCACACCTCGGTGCTACGGGGAGGTCAACGCACAACCCTGCTGGTTGAAGACCTGGTGCCCGGTGACATCGTATTGCTGGAAGCAGGTGACAAGGTACCCGCCGATTTGCGATTGCTGAATGCTCATGGCTTGCAGATTCAGGAGGCCATACTTACCGGAGAATCCCTGCCTGTAGACAAGCAAACCCGGCCGACTACGGCCGTAGCCTCGCTGGGCGATCGTACCAACATGGCCTACAGCGGCACCATGGTCACCGCGGGCACCGGTCGGGGTGTGGTCATCGCGACGGCTGGCGATACCGAGATCGGCCGGATCAGCAGCCTGCTGTCCCGCGTCGAAATGCTGACCACGCCACTGGTGCGCCAGATGAACGAGTTCGCGCGCTGGCTCTCCCTCCTGATTCTGTTGATCGCCCTGTTGCTGCTGGCTTACGGCTATTTCGTCACACACCTCGGTTTCGATTCGCTCTTTCTGGCCGTGGTCGGTTTGTCCGTGGCGGCCATACCGGAGGGCCTGCCGGCCGTATTAACCATCACCCTGGCCGTTGGCGTTCAGTCAATGGCCCGACGCAACACCATTGTTCGGCGATTGCCCGCCATCGAAACGCTGGGGTCGGTCTCGGTCATTTGTACGGACAAGACCGGCACCCTGACTCGCAATGAAATGATGGTGGCCACGCTCGCCAGTGGAGAGCACTGCTACGAGGTCGACGGCGTCGGTTACGAACCGCTAGGCAGCATCCGGCTCGGAGACAGCGTCATCAAGGCGGATTCCTCCCCCACGCTGACAACGCTGAGCAAAGCGGCGGTGTTGTGCAACGACGCCCACCTGGCCCACCGGGAAAAAGAATGGGCCATTGAAGGCGACCCGATGGAGGGCGCCCTGCTGGCCCTGGCGGGCAAGGTGCTGGTCGATGCAGCCGAGCTCGGGGCAAGTTGGGCGCGTACCGATGCCATTGCGTTCGACGCCCGACATCGCTACATGGCCACACTGAACCACGACCATCAGGGCCATGCGCTGATCAGTGTGAAAGGAGCGCCCGAACAGGTGCTGGCCCTGTGTGAATTGCAACTGGGTGACGACGGCGAACTCAGACCCCTGGATCGCGACTACTGGCACAATCTGGGTGATCGGATCGCCACGCGGGGGCAGCGTGTTCTGGCCATCGCCACGCGGTCTGTACCAACGCATCATACTGTTCTGGAAACGGCTGATCTGGCCAACCACCTGGTGCTGGTTGGCCTGGTTGGCCTGATGGACCCACCCCGCCCGGAAGCGGTAGAGGCGATTCGTGAATGCCACACAGCCGGCATCCGGGTCAAGATGATCACGGGCGACCATCGAGCAACCGCCATGGCCATCGGCCGGCAAATCGGGCTGATCAATCCGAATACCGCCCTGACGGGCACCGAGATCGACTCCCTCGACGATGCCGCGTTGGCGGCCGCTACCTTGGAAACGGACATTTTCGCCCGCACCAGTCCGGAACATAAACTCAGGCTGGTGATCGCGTTGCAATCGCACGGCATGACGGTGGCGATGACCGGCGATGGAGTCAACGACGCACCCGCGCTGAAACGCGCCGATGCTGGCATCGCCATGGGCCTGAAAGGCAGCGAGGCGGCGCGAGAAGCGGCCGAGTTGGTGCTGGCCGACGATAACTTCGCCTCTATCGTCGCGGCGGTACGTGAAGGCCGCACGGTTTACGACAACATCAAGAAAGTGATCACCTGGACCCTGCCAACCAATGCCGGCGAAGCGATGATCATCATCGTAGCCTTGCTGCTGGGTCTGAACCTGCCGATCACCCCCATACAGATTCTGTGGATCAACCTGATCACAGCCATTACCCTGGGTCTGGCCCTGGCTTTCGAACCAACCGAGCCGAATACGATGCAACGCCCGCCGCGCCCGATCAACGCCTCCCTGCTGACCGGCAATTTTGGCTGGCGCATCATCCTGGTGTCCCTGGTTTTCCTGGCAGGGGTATTCAGCATCTATACTTACGCTATCGATCGCTCGTATTCGGTCGTGCTGGCCCAGACCATGGCCATGAACACTCTGGTGGTAATGGAAATCTTCCATCTTTTCTTTGTGCGTACCCTGTACGGAACGTCCGTCAACTGGACGGCGATACGCGGCACTCGTGTTGTATGGAGCACCGTCATCGCGGTCACTGTGGCCCAACTCGCCATCACCTACCTGCCGCCACTACAGCGCGTTTTCAGTACCGAAAGCGTGCCGTTACTGGATGGCGTTCTGATCATCGCTGTAGGTCTGGTATCGTTCGCAATCATCGAGATCATCCAACAGATCCAACTGAGGCTGGAGCGGCTCCGCTTGCCTTAAAGATCCAGCAGATCGAAATATTCAGTATTCCTTCGTGGATATCACCAATGGCCGCTGGCTAAGCATGTACGGCGGCCTCTGGCCAGCCAGTAGCCTGCCTCAGCTTCAAATCCGGACCATGAACCGCAGCCGCCCCACAGGCGTTGTACTGCCGGATGACGCGCCCAACCCAAATACCCCCACGACTTCTTTCTTTGCGAAACTCTTGCTAGCCTGGGCAGTAATGCGCTTTCGTACTCCCGAAATCGACTAGGTAAAGGGACGTTTGTTGTCGCTGATGGCCGTACAGGGCTCAAAACTGGTTCGTTTGTTACCGCCCACCGCTAATATAAGGAGGCTACGCCATGGCGAACATCATCGTGTGTGCGGACGGAACCTGGAACCGTCCGGAAGAAGACCTTGAAAAAGATTTCCCCAGCAATGTGTTAAGACTCGCCCGGGCCATCAAACCCGGCCAGGGAAACGACCGACAGCATGTCTTCTACGACTGGGGTTTGGGCTCCTACCATAACAGTATCTCCGCTGGCGCTACCGGCCGCGGCATTCACAAAAACATTCTCGATGGCTATCGCTACATTGTTCAGAATTACGACCCGGGCGACCATATTTATCTGTTTGGCTTCAGCCGCGGCGCCTATACGGTTCGGGCATTAAGCGGGCTGATCAATAACTGTGGCATTCTTAAAAGAGCATCTGCCCCGCTGATCGCCGAGGCCTGGAAGGTGTATAAAAGCCCGCTGGCTAAAAACCATCCAAACGGGGCTAACGCACAGGCGTTCCGGAAAGACCACTCGCACGCGTCGTGCGATATTCATTTTGTTGGTGTTTGGGATACCGTTGGTGCGTTGGGTATTCCGTTCAGTCTTATGGGGCTGCTCGAAAGTCATGATGAATTTTACGATACCAAGATGGGTTCCAACGTCACCTTCGCGCGGCACGCACTGGCCATTGATGAACAGAGGGAAGATTTTGAGCCGACGGTGTGGACACCTAGACCCGGTGTGGATCTGAAACAGGTTTGGTTTGCCGGTGTGCATTCCGATGTCGGGGGTTCCTACCCACCCGATAAACACACCGGTTTTATGGCGTCCGATGCGCCGCTGGCCTGGATGATCAAAGAAGCCGATACGGCCGGCTTGAAAGTAGAGGCACATCTGATAAGCAACCTGACCGATGGCATTCGCGGTCAGTTGCACCGGTCCCGCAAACATGTCTATCGGTTCAAGACACCGCTGCATCGGCCCCTGATCGTTAAAGACAAACCGACCCGAATTCACCCCAGTGTTAAGGCGCGTTATCTGGCAGACAGCAGTTATCGGCCCAAACAATTAAGTGAGCTGGTTGACCGGCATGGTTGGGACCATCTTGACGTGGGTGAGTGAGAAGGCAGTAGCCTGAAGGGTCAGGCTGGCGCTTGAAAAAGGCGGTCAGCCTGACGTTCGGTTTAGGTTAACAAATCGGCTAGCGAGCCGGTATTCAGGCATGACGCACGAAAGACGGTGCGCTGAATACCCGGCGCGTGCTGCGGTGCAGCCACTGGGCAAATTGCTTCGCTACAGTACGGAAGGCTTCCGAGCGCATGCGCTCCGCATTGCGGATGTGGAATGCTACCTCCGCGTCACACACCGTGCCCCAGCGGGTTTGCTCAAGTATCTGATCGCTATGGCCAGAGTTGGTAAGAACGGCCGGATTAATAAACATAAGGGTGTCTCCTGTATGATTGAATCATGTTGGTCGGTGAAGTACTCACTGCTTTCCCGACCTGTTGCAATCACAATAGAGTGCGCTCCGGTATCTCACAAACGATCAATTTTTGAGCCATGGATGAAATGAATTCATCTGGCTCTTCAATCCACTGAGTGCAGTTCACTCAGAGCTGCTAGGCCAGGGCTTACAGGCAATCCGGTATTTGCCCTCGACCGGCTGCACGCCTTCACGGGTGACCATGAGTGCGCGTTGCTCTATGCCTAGCCAAGCCCCGACTATTAGTCGGAGCGTAATACAATGCGATCGGCTTCCTGGCTGATTTTATTCTGCTTTAACAGTCGGCCTATGGCTTTCTTGAAATTACCCTTGCTGACCTGAAAGACTTTATAGATAGCCTCTGGGCTGGAGCGATCAGAAAGCGCGAGTACGCCATTGTTGGCAGTCAGTTCCTTTAAAATTCGATCAGCAATGTCGACCCGGGCTTCGTGGCCCTGCAGTTGTAACATCAGGTCGATCTTGTGATCGTCGCGAACGGTTTTAACGTAGCCTTTTATTTTCTGGCCAATACTCAGTGGCTGCAGAACGTCTTCGTTAAAGACCATGCCGAGGTAACGCTGATCGACAACCGCGCGGTAACCGAGGTCGGTGCGCCCGGCGATGAGCAGGTCGACCGGGTCATTGACCCGGTAGGCGTCGGTTTCTTCCGCCAGAAAATTGCTCAGCTTGGCGCTGCCGGTGATGCGTTGCGTCAGGTTATCGACGAACAGATAGACCACATGCTTCTGCCCGGCTTCCATCGGTTTGCGTTGTTCGCTGAACGGCACCAGCAGGTCTTTTGGCAAACCCCAGTCCAGAAAGGCGCCGAAAGAGGTGAGTTCTTTAACGTCGAGCAAGGCACACTGGCCCACTTCGGCTTTCGGTTTGATGCGCGTAGCAATCAGCCGGTCTTCAGAGTCGAGGTAGATAAAGGCGTTGACGAATTCGCCCACGTTGACGTTCTCAGGGCACTGCTTTTTCGGCAATAGAATGGAACCAAGGTTTCCGCCGTCGAGGAAGACGCCGAAATCCGCCAGTGAGACGACTTCCATTGACGTAAAAGTACCGATTTGTGCCATGGTGGGAACTGCCCTAATAGATCGCAAATGGGGGGTGCACTGGGTGCAGAGTACAGGCGTTGCGGCGGCACTGTACAATGCACGCTAGGATAATGCACCCCGGGGAACATCCAGTATAGCCGGGTTAGCCCGGCAACCGCTCGTACTCGTGCGCACCAAAGTAGTTCCGTTGCCCTTGGATCAGGTTGGCCGGCAAGTGCTTGCTGCGCACGCCGTCGAAGTAGGCGAGTGCATTCGACAGAGCCGGTACGGGAACACCGCCTTCAATGGCGCACACCAGCAACCGGCGCAACGCCGTTTCGCAGTCTTTGAGTTCTTCGGTGAAGAAGTCGCTGAGCATCAGGTTATCGAGGCCTGGTTCGGCCTTGAAAACCGATTGAATCGGGTCGAGTGCCTTAGCGCGAATGATGCAACCCGCTTTCCAGACCTGGGCAATGTTGGCCATGTTGAGGGTCCAGTTGTGCTCACGCGCTGCCTCTGAAAGCAGCGTAAAACCCTGAGCGTAGGCCAGCAATTTGGCGGCATAGAGGGCGGCCTCGGCATCATTCTCCAGGCCTTTGTAGCCTGTTACCGAGGTGGACTTGGGGTATTTTGCATGCACGGTCTGGCGCTCTTCCCAGCGGGAAGACAGAGCCCGTGCGAACACAGCCTCGGTGACGATGGAGCCCGGCACACCCAGTTCCAACGTCTGGATGGCGGTCCATTTTCCGGTGCCTTTCTGGCCGGCTTTATCCCAAATATTGTCGACCCAGTCGGTACCGTCGTCGTCTTTTATACGCAGTACTTTAGCGGTAATTTCAACCAGGTAGGAGGCCAGACGCCCCTGGTTCCAGGTCTCAAATAGACTGGCAATGGCTTCGTTGTTGCGCCCACTGGCGCGCAACAGGTCGTAGATCTCGGCGATCATCTGCATATCGCCGTATTCGATGCCGTTGTGCACCATTTTAACAAAATGCCCGGAGCCGCCGTCGCCCATCCATTCACAGCAGGCTTCACCGGCTTCAGTTTTGGCACTGATGCCTTGCAGAATGGGTTTCAGTGCAGGCCAGGCCGATTCATCGCCGCCGGGCATCATCGAGGGGCCAAAGCGTGCGCCATCCTGACCGCCGGAAATGCCACAGCCAACAAAGTGAATGCCCTGGGGCGTCAAATCATCGCTGCGGCGCTGGGAATCGGTGAACAGGGAATTGCCACCATCGATCAGGATGTCGCCGTCTTCAAGCAACGGCTTGAGATCGTTGATAACGGCGTCGACCGGGTCACCGGCCTTGACCATCAGGATGATTTTTCGGGGTTTGGCCAGAGCTTGAACGAACTGTTCCAGAGACTGAGTGCCGACCAGATTGGGGTGCTTGGTTTCGCTAACAAAGTCGTCGGTGACTTTGGTGGTTCGGTTATAAACGGCCACGTGGTTGTCGTGGTCCAGCAGGTTCAATACCAGGTTCTGGCCCATAACAGCCAGGCCGATTAGGCCAATGGTGCAATCACCCTTCATCAGGTTACTCCTTGGTTCAGGCGAACGCGTCCGCCGTAGTTCAGTGTTCAAAGGTAATAAGGTCAATTCTCAATTTTGCAATTGCGCAGGCAGGCAAACGCAATGCCATAAAAACAGACTATCAGGTCAGAAAAGGGTCGTATTGGCCGCCAAAATTAACCAGACAGGCATCACCACAAACGCCATCAGGGTTTGCAGCGTAATGATGTTGGCCATCAGGTTGGCATTGCCGCCCATCTGACGGGCCAGAATAAAAGCCGAACTGGCCGTCGGCAGGCACCCCAGTATGAGCAATACCGAAACACCCAGGGTGCTGAGGCCAAACAGATTGGCCAGGGTGACCAGAGCCAGCGGTAGGATTGCGAATTTGATCAGGCTGGCCAGTAGCACCGGTTTTACATCTGAACTTAGGGTGCGCAGGTTCAGCGCTGCGCCAACCGCCAGTAGGCCAAGCGGCAGCGCGGTTGAACCGAGCAGGCGGGCGGTGTCGGCAGTCCAGCCGGGCAGGCCGATGCTACTGAGGTTTAGAGCAACGCCTGCCAGGCAGCCGAGAATAAGCGGGTTGCTGAGCAGGGCGCGCAGAATGCCCCGGGCAGACACCTGAGAGCCGGTACCGGTCAGGGCGAAGGTGAGTACACAGAGTACGTTAACGAAGGGGATCATCACCGCCATGGCCATCGCGGCGATCACCAGGCCCGGTTCGCCGTAGAGTGCGCTTACCACGGCCAGGCCGATGTAAGTATTGAACCGAACGGCCCCCTGGTACACCGAGGTCAGGTCTGGCCCGTTGTTAGCTAGCCAACGTTGAAACAATACGAAGAGCAGGCTGACCAGCAGCAGCGCCGAACAAATGGTTACCGCCAACTGGCCGAACGCTCTTACATCAAAATCGGCCAGTGCCAGTCGGTGGATCAACAGGGCGGGGAACAGCACAGTGTAGGTCAGGCGTTCTATGCCGGGCCAGGTGGCGGCTGGGGGCAAGTCCCAGTGACGCAGGGCGACACCGAGCAAAATCAGTAAAAAGACGGGCCCAAGCGCGTTGGCAATCATTCCGTGTTCCAGTCAGCAAAACCCGCATTTAACCCCCGGGAACACCTGGCTGTAAAGGAATTGCGCGGGGCTGTTCGTATTCGTTTAATCGGGATACACTGCATTAAAGCCGGGTAAAAATAATAAGGGATGATTATGAAATTGATTGCTTTTAGCGGATCACTCAAAGTGGCCGAAGGCGAGCCAGAGCAGGCATTGCCTGACATACGGGCGTTTATAGGCGCCGAAACGGATGCCTCCTTGCTGGTACTGAACCACCAGACGTCCACCATGCTGGAAATTGACTGGAGTCAGCCGGATGATCTGATCACCCGCAGTCTGGCCTACCAGGCCGGTGAGGCTCCGGTGCAACAGCGGCAGGGACGGGGGCGGCCCAAACTGGGGGTTCAGTCGCGTGAGGTGTCACTGTTGCCACGGCACTGGGAATGGCTGAGTCGGCAGGCTGGCGGTGCCTCGGCGGCTTTACGGCGTATGCTCGAGGCCGCTCGCAAGTCACCCAAGGTGCAGTTGGAAGAAGCGTCTCTGTCGGTCGACCGGTTTATGCAGACCATGGCCGGCGACCTGCCAGGGTATGAAGAGGCACTACGGCAGTTCTACCGTCATCAGTATGGCACCATGTTTACGGAAATGGCGGACTGGCCTGAGGACGTACAACGACATGTCAGAGCTCTGGTGGGTGAAGTTCAAACCTGGCGGCAGGCCAGCGAGCCCGATCGGCGTCATTGACGGTTCGATACCTGCAGCTTGATCAATCGAAATGAAGATGATGCACAAAGTATTTTGATGGTTTGATCAGGATTGTGGGCCTAGGCTATGGATAACTGAACAATAGGAGTCCAGAGCATGACAACCCAAGCAAAAAACAGGGCACCAGCGATTTTTATTCCGCATGGCGGCGGCCCCATGCCACTGCTGAATGAACCCAGCCAACAGGCGATAGCCGACTTCTTGCGGCAGTTGCCAGGGCACTATGAACGACCGGCGGCGGTATTGGTGATCAGTGCGCACTGGGAGGCGCCACAGCCGACCTTACTGGCGGCTGATTTGCCTCCGCTGCTGTTTGATTATTATGGTTTCCCTCAAGAGACCTACGAATACCAGTACCCGGCGACGAACCCGGAGGATATCCGCACCCGGGTGAAGGAATGCCTGGCACAGGCGGGCCTGACGCTCGACACCGATACCCAGCGCGGTTATGACCACGGCGTCTTTGTACCGCTGCTGCTGATGCATCCCCAGGCGGATATCCCGGTGTTGCAATTATCGCTGATCGAAGGGCTGGACCCCCAGGCGCACATTGCCCTGGGCGAGGCGCTCTCGGCTTTGCGCGATGATGGCGTGATGATTCTCGGATCCGGTTTTTCTTTTCACAACATGAGCGTTATGCGCAACAGTAATGACCAGGCGCGGTCGATCAACCACGAGTTCCACGATTGGTTGGCCGATACACTGACGAACCCGGCACTGACGCCGGAGCAGCGTATCGGGAAAATGATCGATTGGGATCAAGCTCCCGGTGCCCGGTTCAGCCATCCGCGTGAAGAGCATTTGCTGCCACTGCCGGTGTGCCTGGGGGCCGCCGGAGGTCAGGCGGGTGAGATTCTGTTCGATGATACGGTGCTGGGCTACCGGACGTTTTGTGTGATCTGGCGGAATTGATTGTAGGTTTTATCCAAACCCCCAGGAGGGTCGACAGGCTCACCGCGAGCCTGTCGAAGCGTCGTTAACCTGCTTTTTTCAATACAATACGCCGGTAGGTTTTGTATCGTTCAAACACCGCCTGGCTGCGATGGCCGCTGAGGTATTTGAACTTCAGCTTGGCCAGCTTCTTGCGAAATACCCACTTAACCGACTTCAGAATCACTCCATGGCGCTCACCCAGGTAGTGATCGAGCGTGCCCATGGCTGGCCCGATGCGCTCGCGCAGCAGCTGATCGAGCAGGTGAATATTGGGACTGGTATTGGCAGTAATATCGCTGTTCTCCAACACCTCCCAGTCTAAGGCTTCGAGGTCTTTAACGAATTTGGAGTAAGGATGGCCGCCGCCGAAGCTCTTATCGCCGGGCTGGCCATCACCGGTGTTGTCGGTTTTGAAGAAATCGCAGATCACCACATGGCCGCCGGGCTTGAGCAAGGTGTTGGCGGCCGCCAGTGCGGTCTGGTAGGGAATGTACTGAAAGCTTTCGCTGAACAGCACCGTATCGTATTGGCCAGCCAGCGTATCGACAGGCACCTCCTGCAAGGTGCAACCCCAAACGGTGCTGTTCAACTGACTGGCGGCGACTTTTTCCCGAACCCGGGCTTCGAGGTGTGGGGCGGGGATCACGCCATCGACCTGATGGCCGCGCGCGCTCAGCGCCACCAACACCTGACCGGTACCACAGCCAACATCGATAATCCGTTGCGAAGCTGAGCCATGGGCTTCAATGGTTTCGATGATCTGTTCGGTATAACGCAACTGTGCCTGTTTCATATAAAGCACGGAGATTTCGGGAATGGTGTCGTCCCAGAAGCCGTAGTGCAGGTCTTCCATCCCCGTCAGTTGCTGGCCAAAAACCAGCCCAAATTCTTTAGAGTCCATGGCGTTGCCGTTTGTTATTAGAGTTGGCTTACCTTATCACGGTCTTTAGGGGTGGTGAATCAGTGTTAAAAGATGGTTATTAACTCGCGTTTTTACTTTTGGCAAAGGCCAAGTAACAGGTGCCGGGTGTGTCTGTCCGGGGTAGTCCGCAGCAGGACGCTGCGGTCTAGGCCCCATGGAAGGGTTTACGCCGACCCCGGACAGACACACCCGGTGACTGATACGGATTCCCGGCATTATAGTTAGAACAACCTCCGAATCCCGGGTTTCAAGAGGTTAAAAAAGTACAGAAACTTTCTGTTCAAGTATTGGTGAGTTGTCCGCCTTCCTCGTTTAATGGTGTTGTCCGTAACGGGATTCCCGAAATCGCAGACATACAACAACAACGATAGGTGAACGACAATGAACGCTTCCCAAACGTCCTGGCTGCGCCTGAGCGCGCTTGCCATCGGTGTCTCATGCACCACCACCGCACTGGCAGAAACCATTACCATCGGCACCGTGAATAACGGTGACATGATCCGTATGCAGGCCCTATCTTCCGAGTTTGAGGCCGCCAACCCGGGCATCGAACTCGACTGGGTCATACTGGAAGAAAACGTCCTGCGTCAGCGTTTGACCACCGACATCGCCGCCAACAGTGGCCAGTTTGATGTGATGACCATTGGCATGTACGAAACCCCCATTTGGGGCGCAAACGGCTGGCTCGAACCCATGGACAGCCTGCCCGCAAGCTACGATGAAGCCGACCTGTTTCCTTCGGTAAAAGCCGGTTTATCGGCTGATGGTCAGCTCTACGCCTTGCCGTTCTACGGCGAAAGTTCCATGACCTACTACCGCAAAGACCTGTTTGAAAAAGCCGGTCTGAACATGCCCGCCGCGCCCACCTGGGACCAGGTGCGTGAGTTTGCCGTCGCCCTGCATGACCCGGCCAACGAACAATACGGTATTTGCCTGCGCGGTAAAGCCGGTTGGGGCGAAAACATGGCCCTGGTGACCACCATCGTCAACGCTTTCGGTGGCCGTTGGTTTGATATGGACTGGAACGCAGAGCTGGAATCAGCCGAGTGGAAGAATGCGGTTAATTTCTACGTCGACCTGCTCGGCAACTACGGCCCTCCGGGCGCCAGCAGCAACGGTTTCAACGAAAACCTGGCGCTGTTTAACACCGGCAAGTGCGGTATGTGGATTGACGCCACCGTGGCTGGCAGCTTTGTTACCGATGAAAGTCAGTCCGATGTTACTGATTCGGTAGGCTTTGCCGCCGCGCCCAGCCAGGTCACCGAGAAAGGCAGTGGCTGGTTGTGGGCCTGGGCGCTGGCAGTACCTGTCAGTTCAGACTCGAAAGACGCCGCACAGACATTCGTGAACTGGGCGACTTCGAAAGAATACTCAGCTCTGGTTGCCGAACGTCATGGCATTGCGGCTATCCCTCCGGGCACTCGTATATCTACTTACGAGAACCAGGAGTACCTGAACGCCGCTGAGTTTGCCGACATGACGTTGACTCAGATGCGTAAAGCCAACCCGGATGATTCCACACTCGAACCTTCGCCCTACACTGGCGTACAGTTTGTGGCCATTCCCGGTTTCAGCGGTTTCGCCACCGCCGTCGGGCAGCAAATTTCCGGTGCCCTCGCCGGTAGTTCCTCGGTTGACGCTGCGCTGGCAAATGCCAACACGGTGGTGAATCGTGAAATGCGTCGAGCTGGGTACCAGAATTAATTGATCCAGTGGTTGTAACTCAAGTGCCGGTATTCGCAATGTTGCATTGAGCGAGCGGAGGGTGCCGGGGGCACCTCTGCGGGGAAGTCCGCAACATGGATGTTGCGGCCTAGGCTCCAAGGACGGATTCACGCCGACCCCGCAGAAGGTGTCACCGGTAGCCTTCGCGGACCACTGCCTCATACAGAACCCGACTCTTGAATGATGAGTGCCGCCCGAAAGGGCGGCCAGGCCTTTATGTGGAAGTACCCTAGTCATGTCTCAGCTCTCTAGAAATGCCCGAGCGGCACGCTTTCTGGTTGCACCCTCGGTACTGCTCTTGCTGGCATGGATGACTGTGCCATTGGCAATGACGCTCTATTACTCGACGATCAATTTTAATTTAACGATCCCGGGTCCGCGAAATTTCGTTGGTTTTCAGAATTACCTGTTCTTTTTTACCGATCCAAGTTTCTTCGCCGGAATGTCCAATACCCTGGTTCTGGTGGGTTCAACCCTGTTGATTACCGTGGTGCTCGGCACTCTGATCGCCGTGTTGATCGACAATCCGTTTCCGGGCCGAAGCCTGGTACGAATTTTATTGATTTCACCGTTTTTTATCATGCCAACGGTTAATGCCCTGGTGTGGAAGAACCTGCTGATGAACCCGGTCAGTGGCTTCTTTGCATTTTTATCAAAGAGCGTTGGTATGACACCGATCGACTGGTTTACCGATGTACCCATGCTGTCGATTATTATCATTGTTTCCTGGCAATGGCTGCCCTTTGCCATATTGATTCTGATGACGGCGATGCAATCGCTTGATCAGGAACAGTTGGAAGCGGCACGAATGGATGGTGCCGGACCGATCGCCATTTTCAGACACATCACCCTGCCTCACCTGGCGCGACCACTGGCGGTGGTGGTGATGATCGAAACCATTTTTCTGCTATCTATTTTTGCCGAAATTTTCACCACCACCGGGGGTGGCCCCGGTACGCAGACGACTAATCTGGCGTACCTGATCTACACCCAGGCGCTGTTGCAATACGATGTGGGTATGGCCTCGGCTGGCGGCATTGTCGCGGTGGTATTGGCGAATATCGTGGCCGTTTTTCTGATCCGCATTGTCGGTAAATCGTTGGCCGGGGAATAGGAGACAGAGATGAATTTACACACTGAAAAAGTCGTCAAACTGACGCTGGTAACGATCGTCTCCTGGTTAGTGGCGGCACTGCTGTTCTTCCCGATCTTCTGGATGATTCTGACCAGCTTCAAAACCGAGCTGAATGCGTTTTCCTCGCCCCCAAGTCTGTTTTTCTGGCCAACGCTGGAGAACTATCTGGTGGTGTTCGAGCGCAGCGATTATCTTCGCTACGCGATGAACTCTGTGGTCATTAGTTTTGTGTCATCCATTCTGGCCATGCTTATTGGCATACCAGCCGCTTATTCCATGGCGTTTTTCCCGACAAAGCGCACTCAGGGTGTGCTGCTGTGGATGCTGTCGACCAAGATGCTGCCACCAGTGGGCGTGCTGGTGCCCATTTATCTGCTGGCGCGGGATACCTCCCTGCTGGATACCCGGACGGGCCTGGTTATTATTTACACCCTGATCAACCTGCCCATCGTGATCTGGATGATTTACACCTATTTCAAGGATGTTCCCAAAGACATTCTCGAAGCCTGCCGGATGGACGGTGCCAGCCTGTGGCAGGAAATCCGCCATGTGCTGATTCCGATCACGCTAGGCGGCTTGTCTTCAACCTTTCTGTTGTCGCTGATACTCAGTTGGAACGAGGCGTTCTGGTCGTTGAATCTGACGGCCTCCCAGGCGGCGCCGCTGACGGCACTGATCGCTTCCTATTCCAGCCCTGAAGGGTTGTTTTGGGCCAAGCTGTCGGCGGCCTCAACGCTGGCCGTTGCTCCCATTCTGGTCTTCGGCTGGATCAGCCAAAAGCAACTGGTTCGCGGTTTGACCTTTGGTGCTGTTAAGTAGTGTGGGTCCTCCTTAACGGAGCCTCAGGGCTCCGTCTTTTTATTGAATCTTTTATAGGTCACAGCGAAACAGCGCTTGGTGACTGAGGAGTTTTTTGTGTCTGAATCGACTATCCACGAACTCGTGAACCTAACGGCGGACCGCTGTCCGGAAACATTGCAATGGCCTGTCTATAACCGTGGTGACGTAACGGTCAGTGTTGCTCATATTGGTGTCGGTGGCTTTCATCGTGCGCATCAGGCTCGCTATCTGGACGACTATATGGCCAGCAGCGGCGATTTAAGCTGGGGCATTTGCGGAGTTGGTATTCGACCTGCTGACAAGCCCTTTCTGGACACCCTGTCCCGTCAGCGGGGGCTCTACACCCTGACTGAAAAAGATGACAACCAGACCAAAGATCGGGTCATCGGCTCCCTGACCGAGGTGCTGTTCGCACCGGAAGATCCGCAGCGGGTCATTGATACGCTGGCTCGAGCTGGTATTCGCATTATCAGCACGACCATTACCGAAGGCGGCTATTTGTACGACTTCGAAAAGCAACGATTTTTTCACGACCACCCGGATGTTCAGCACGACCTGAATAACCGGGGAGAGCCGAGAACCATCTACGGCTATTTGTGGCAGGCGCTTGAGGCACGGTCCGCGTTGGGTGCCGACGGTCGCGTAACGCTGCTGTCATGCGATAACGTACCGCACAACGGCGATGTGTTTCGCAAAGCACTGCTGAGTTTTCTGGAACATGCCGATACCACGCTCTGTGCCTGGGTCAGCGAACATGTGTCGTTTCCCAACTCGATGGTTGACCGGATCACACCGGCACCCGGCGAGCCGGACCAGCAGGCCGTACGGCAGCGCCATGGGGTCGTCGACCCCTGTGCCGTGGGGGCTGAGACCTTTATTCAGTGGGTGATTGAGGATAATTTCAAAGCGGGCCGCCCTGCACTGGAGACCGTTGGCGTGCAATTCACCACGAACGTATCGCCCTATGAAACCGCTAAACTGCGGCTGCTGAACGGCAGCCATCTGATGATGGGCTTTATTGGTTATCTGGCAGGCTATACTCGAGTCGACGAGGCGATAAAAGACCCGGCCATTCTGCAGTTGGTCAGGGATTACATGGCATTGGATGCAGCCCCAACCCTGACGCCGATTGCCGATATGCCACTGGACGATTATCAGCTGCAGTTGATTGAACGCTTCGGCAACTCGACCATTGCCGATCAGCAACAACGCATTTGTTCAGACGGCTATTCCAAGCTTAAAAATTACCTGATGCCGGTGTTGAACGATGTGATCAACGCCGGAGGTGACACCCGACGTCTGAGCCTGTTATTTGCCAGCTTTCTGAAATATCTGGACGGCATCAACGATGCGGGCCAGCCGATGCCGATCATTGAATTTAACCTGAGTGCAGAGCAGCTCAGCGACAGCGCGACAGACCGGCTTAGGCTGCTGAAAGTAGACGCCCTGTTCGGCGAGCAACCCGACCCAGGTTATGTGCAGTTTCTCGATGAAGTAGCGGCTCACCTGGCGGGTATCAGGACCAGGGGCGCTTATGCGCATCTGCTGCGGCTGTTACAAGGGTAATACCGGCGGATACAGTCAGGGTGGCTATTTACCTGGCGAAGGTTATCCTGTGACTAGTGCACTAGCAGGGGAGGATCTCGATGAGTGCGATCAAACCGGAATACGAAGCCGTCTATGAAGCCCAGAACAGCTTTCGTTACCTGGCGCACGGTGCCGACAGTTCCCTGGTGCGCTGGCACTACCACAACGAATACGAACTGCATCTGATTCTGACTACTCACGGCAATGCCTTTATTGGCGATTACGTGGGAGCCTTTACTCCCGGGTCGGTCTTTTTGTGCGGCCCCTACTTGCCGCATAATTGGGTGTCGCTGGGGGATTTTCAGACCGGTATTCGCGACCGGGTGATCAATTTCTCCGATGAACGCATCCAGGCACTGATTCAGCTCTTGCCCGAAATGAAAGCCTTACAGACCATGTTGGCAGACTCGCGTTATGGCATCGAGTTTTCCAAAACCGCCAGCGCCCGGGTGATGGACGAATTTGCAGGTGTCGCTGGCCTAAAAGGCCCGGCCCGGGTGTTGTCGTTTCTGAATATTATGTCGGAATTGGCCCAATCGCAGGATTATTGGCCCTTGTCGAGCCGCTCTTTCGAGGAGGAATCCGACTCATTGATGGAAGGCCGGGTGAGCACCGTAGTCAATTACATCATCCATAACTGCACCCGGGAGCTGAGTCTGGAAGAGGTGGCCGGGGTACTTGGCCTGGCACCGACCTTCTTTTCCCGCTGGTTCAAGAAGGCGACGGGTTACCGCTACATCGACTTTCTGACCCGGCTGCGCATCAGCCGCGCTTGCGAGCACCTGGAAGTGACCGATCGCCCCATTACTGAAATCTGCTTTGACGCCGGCTTTGCCAACGTAGCCAATTTCAACCGACACTTTCTGAAGATCAAGGGCATGACACCGCGGCAGTATCGGGAATCAATCGAAATACGGGGCAGAACGATGCAGAAAGTGGTCTTACAGCGTTAGCCTTGATCCTGGCCGGCCAGTTATCCATCCTTGAAGGGAGCAGTCGTGCGGCGGCTTACCACATTACTCCGATCGGAGGCGGGCTGAATTGGTCACAGCTGCGGTGATCCGACAGACTCCTGGGTTGTCACCCGCCCATCACTGTAAAAAAACGCCGGAAACGCTGCGTTGAGTCGCCAAACCGTGGTCGGGTCGACTATAGTGAACGGTCATGATAATTATTTGGCTGTGCATCATGCAATGTTTTTCCGTTTTGCGATGTTGGTGCCTTCGGCAGCGGCGGTTATTCACCAAAATCCCCTTCATATTGCTGCTCAATACGGGTATTCCCCGGCTCAACAGGCGCCTTGAAATCGGCCTTCGCTGTTTATTGACCGTAACACTGAGTCTGGCGGTACCAGTAATGGCCGTAACGCTGCCGCCCCTGCAATTAGTGGATCAGGCCGGGCAGCCAGTTAGTGATGTGGTGGCCCGAATTGAACAGTCGCAAACCTCGACAGCGGCGCGCGATCAGGATGCCGCCGTAATGGACCAGGTGAATCTTAGCTTTAGCCCCAAAGTGATTGCTATTAGCACCGGCACCCGGGTGCAATTTCCCAACAGCGACGAAACCCGGCATCACGTTTATTCCTTCTCACCGGCGAAAACCTTCGAACTGCAGTTGTTTCGTGGCAACGAGGCCCCCCCGGTCGAGTTTGATAAAGCAGGCCTGGTGGTGATTGGCTGTAACATTCACGACGCCATGGTTGGCTACATCTATGTCTCGGACGGTCAGGTATACGGCGTTACCGACGCCGCAGGCGGCTTGACTCTGCCGACCTTCACCGCGCCCGAGTCGGCCGAACTGGTGCTGTGGCACCCCGATCTTGAGGAAACGCTGTCTTTGCCACTGGCTGGACTTGACGAAAATGGAGACCTGTTGCGCATCGAACTGCCCATGATCCAGCGTCAGACAAAACCCGAACCGGCCGCCAGTGGCCTGCGTAACCGACTGCAGCGATACAAAACTGATGACGATTAGTTTTCGAACCCGGTTATTGCTGATCTTTACCGCATTATTGGCCGTGACCCTGACCGCGACCACCTTGTCTGCCTTGCGCGCAACGGATGCCAATACCCGCGCGAATGCCTCGCGCGAGCTGGTGGTAGCCGAACGCGTGTTTCAAACACTGCTGGACGAAAATAGCCGGGAACTGACTGACCGAACGACCTTGCTGACTGAGGACTTCGGTTTCCGCCAGGCCATCGCCACCAATGAAGAAGACACCATCATCAGCGTGCTCGCCAACCACGGCGATCGCATCGGCGCAGACCTGATCATGCTGATGTCGCCGCAAGGCGAGGTGCTGACCAGTACTCATGACATCGGCGCCGATATAGACCGGGTGCGTGCGGGCCTGGGCAGCCAGGCCTCCGCGTTCTCCTTGCTGACGCTGAGTGAGCATGAACCTTACCAGATGGTGATGGTTCCGGTGGACGCCCCCCAGCGAGTAGCCTGGGTGGGGATGGGCTTCCTGCTGGACAACGATTTGCTAAGCCGTTTCCGGGCTATCACCAGTGCCGATGTCACCCTGATTTACCGGGAGCGGGAATTCGGCAACGATTCGGATGTACAGACCCTGAGCACAATGCCCACCCAGCCCCTGACCAATGTCGATTTGCTCGGCCCATACGATGACGTGGTCTCCCAGGCAACGCAGCAGCTGCGCGACCAAGGCCTGCTGAGTCGCTATGCCACGCTGCTGGACCAACCACCGGTGCATCTGGGTGCCTTACTGACGGTGTCGTTGGCCGATGCAGTAGCGGCCAACACCCGGTTGCGTACCCAGATGTTGTTGATCGCGCTGGCCGCCTTGGTGGTCGCTGCCGTGGTCACCCTGCTTATTGCCCGGGGCATCACCCGGCCGATCGACGCCCTGGTGGCAGCGGCACGACGCATCGCCGGCGGTGATTATCAGCAAACTGTGTCACTGAAAAACACCAATGAGTTTGGTGTGCTCGGGCAAACCCTCAACACCATGCAGAATGATATTCAGCAGCGTGAACGGCATATCTTTTACCAGGCGCGGCACGACCTTAAAACCGGCCTGCCCAATCTGGAGCAGATGGCGCAGCGCTTTGCCGAGGTGTCGCTGGGTGACGACCAGCAGTTGGCCGTGGTGCTGATGCGGTTGGAAAATGTCGGCGCGCTCAGTGATGTGTACGGCTTGGCTTTTATGGACGAGATCGTCCGTCTGGCCGCCGAACGGCTGGTGCACCAACTGAGGCCGGGTGATGTTGCTGGTCGGGTGGGCAACAATGAATTCCTGGTGCTGACCCACGCATTGCCGAAGGGTGATTGCGTTCAGGGTTTGACCGAGTATCTGGCGGTGTTTGATCAGGCCATTGAGCATCAGGACATCGACATCATGCTGGATGTGCGCCTCGGCCTAGTCATCTGTCCGGACCAGGCACACAGTTTTGAAGACGCGCTGCGCCGCGCCAACATTGCCGTCAGCGATGCCCGGGTTCACGGTCAGTCGGTGGAGCAGTATCAAAGCGGACGGGACGAGTCTCATCTGCGTAAGCTGACGGTAACCAGCCGCCTGCAAAGCGCCATCGAACACGGTGGGTTCGAGTTGCTGTTTCAGCCTCAATACGACCTGCGCAAACGTCGTATTCATTCGGCCGAGGCGCTGTTACGCTGGCACGACGACCAACTGGGCCGAATGTTCCCGGATGAATTTATCCCTCTGGCGGAACAGTCTGGCGATATCACCCAGATTACCGAATGGGTGGTGACCGAAGCCATCGCCCAGATGACCGCCTGGCGAGCGGAGGGCCATGATCTCGGGGTCAGCATCAATCTCTCGGCCCGTGACATTCTCAACAGCCACTTTATCGACCGCGTTATTGAGCGAACCGCACAGACTGGTTTCGAACGCAAACACCTGATGCTGGAGATTACCGAGAGCGCCATGGTAACCGATACGGACCTGGCGCTGACCCATCTGAAACGCCTTTATGATGCCGGCTTTGATCTGGCAATGGACGATTTTGGCACCGGCTATTCATCGCTCGCACAACTGAAAACCATGCCGATTCACGAACTCAAGATCGACAAGTCTTTCGTGTTGAAACTGGATGAAGATCAGGACGACCAGCACATCGTGCGTGCCACCATTGAAATGGCCCACCATCTGGGCCTGACGGTCATTGCCGAAGGCGTCGAAAATCTTGCTGCCCTGACATTGCTGAAACAGATGGGGTGCGATGCCTTTCAGGGCTATTACCTGAGTAAACCGATGGCGGTGTCTGACCTGAAGCCCTGGTTGACCGCATTCAACGAGACCACACTGGAGTCAAATTATGGTTAAACGGGACCTGAATCGCGGTTTGTCGACCCTCATCGTCGTAGCGCTGCTGGCGCTGCACCCGGCCTGGGCGGGCAGTAAGATTCTGGCTACCTCAGGGGCGACCCAGATAGAAGGCGCCGCCGGTGGCGGTCTGGTGCCCTGGGCGATTATTGGCGGCTATGGCAGCGAGGGTGAGTGGGGCGCTGCAGCCAGCGTGACCCGCGTGGGCCTGCCCGATTTCCAGCTCGGCAGCGCAGCGGTGCATGCCGGGATCAACAACCGTTTTGAGTTCAGTTTTGCACAGCAGACGTTGCAGGTGGATAAACTGGCCAGCCATCCGGATATCAACAGTCTATTGGATGGCGTGATTGAACAACATGTGTATGGCGCCAAGGCCCGATTGTTTGGAGATTTGATTTATGAACCCTGGCCACAGATCAGCCTCGGAGCCCAGTACAAGGTGAATCTAAACCCGGCCGCTGGCCAAGTGCTGGGTGCCTACAGCGATAGTGGAACCGATTGGTACCTGTCGGCGAGTAAGCTGTATTTGCACAGTCTGTTCGAACGCAACCTGCTGCTCAACGGTACCTTGCGCTATACCGATGCTAACCAGACCGGGTTGCTTGGTTTTGGCGATCAGAACGGTTCCGACCCACAGTGGGTCGCGGAAGCGAGTGTCGGCATTTTTGTTAATTCCAATTGGGCTGTGGGGTTTGAATATCGCCAAAAGCCGAATCGTTTGGCAGCGGCAGAGGAGAATGCTTGGCAAGATGCCTTTGTTGCCTGGTTCCCGAATAAACAGGTGACCCTTGTTGGTGCCTATGCCGACCTAGGAAACATAGCCTTTTGGGACGACCAAACCGGCTGGTATCTGTCGGTTCAAATCAATAACTGAAGGTGACTTATTTCATGCGACTGTTAACAACCATCGTGCTGGCGTTCCTTATCGCCGCCTGCAGCACCACGCCAACCAAACCAACCCTTTATGAAAGGCTCGGCGAGCAAGACGGCATTGCCACCATAGTCGATAACTTGCTGTTCGAAATCGGCGGCAATGAGACCCTGCTGCCGTTTTTTGCCGAAACCGACATCAACCGGTTTCGAGAAAAACTGATCGAGCAACTGTGTCAGGTCAGCGACGGCCCCTGCGACTACACCGGCGACAGCATGGCGCAGGTGCATGCCGGTATGGAACTGAACGACAGCCATTTCAATGCTCTGGTCACCGATCTGGTTGTCGCGATGGCCGAAGCAGGTGTCGACACCGGAGCCCAGAACGATCTGCTGGCCCGGCTGGTGCCGATGTACGACGAAGTTATGAACCCCGATGACTATCTGGAACCCGGAGCCAGCTCGCTGGACCCTGCAGCCGACCCGGTAGCGCCATAATCCGGCTATATTGACCATGCATCACAGGACTCCCGGTAATCGATAGCAATAGTCGATAGCCATAAACCGGGGCCGGGCAGCGATACCCGATACAGGTTTGCCGCAACGACATAGAACGCGACAAACATACGGCTATATCCTCTGCAACAGGGCCTGCAATGAATGATGTACGAGGCCTGAGTTTAGGATGATTTGGTTGTTTTCAACCAGATTGCTGCATCCAGTTGGCGCTCAGCCGAGTATTTACCCTGACTCACATTTTTCTAATCAGATAAGGCGACTCTCTGCAATGAACGAGTCCGATGCTCTCAGACTGTTGATGCGAACGGCGGAGGGCGATGCTCAGGGCTTTCGCGAGCTCTACGACCAGACTTCCGGCAAGCTGTATGCCATTAGTCTGGGCATGATGAAGCGGCGGGATCTGGCTGAAGATGCGGTACAGGATGCCTTTGTGCGGATCTGGCACAACGCCGGAGAGTACCGAGCGGAAAAGGGGGCCGTGCTGACCTGGATGATTAGCATCGTGCGCTACCGATGTCTGGATCTGCTGCGCTCCTCCAAGTCGCGTCGGGAGCATTTAACGGATGGCGATCTGGTCCTGGCCGATGAGCCAGAAGACCATGCTACGCCAGAAGGCTCCTTGCACGCCGGTCGGGACCGGGTACGCATCGACGAATGCCTGGATGAACTGGAAGACCAGCAGCGCCATGCCATTCAATTGGCTTATTTTCGGGGCATGACCCATCAGGAAGTGTGCGGCCAGCTGGACTTGCCCCTGGGCTCGGTCAAAAGCTGGATTCGTCGTGGCCTGCAACAACTGAAACGGTGCCTTGAATGACCCAACAACTTTCCGACAAACGTTTAGATACGCTCGCCGCCGAGTACGTACTCGGAACACTGGATGCCGAAACCCGGATTAAGCTGCAACGGCTGATGGTCACCAGCGACCGGGCTCGCAAGGCTGTCTGGCGTTGGGAGCGGGACCTTAATGCACTGGGAGCCAGCCTGAACGATGTACAGCCCGGCCCGCGGGTATGGCAACGCATTGAAGCAACGCTGGGCCTGGGCAGCCTGACGGTGGTCGAGACGGGGCCAAATGAACCCGGTCGGCCCCGAGCCAGTCAAAGCCGAACCCCCTTTGCAGCCAGACGCTTGGTGTGGCCAGCCATTGCCGCGGCTTTGGTGCTGATAATGGTGAGTTGGAATACCTGGCAGGCACCGCAACCGGCCCCAACGCAGATTGCGGTGATCCAGGATGCCAGGGCTCAGGCGCTCTGGTCTGTTAACCTGACCGACAACAGCCTGATGGTGACCAGTACCCGGCAGGTGACGGCCAGCACCGAGCGCGACTATGAACTCTGGTTGGTGGTCGCCGATGGCCGTGCGCCAGTCTCGCTGGGCCTCTTGCCAGAGGCAGGCCAACGCCAGTTGGCGCGTACTACCTTGTTTGATGAGGTAGAGGTGTCGGCTCTGGCGGTCAGTCGTGAGCCGGAAGGCGGTTCGCCAACCGGCCAGCCGACGGAGGTGCTGTACTCAGCGCAGCTGGTCGAACTTTAACTGGTTGAAGAAAAAGGCCGGTGAATTGTCTTTTACCTGACCCTTTAAAACACAGGTTTCGGCATAATGACTGAACAATGCCATACTCATGGCGAACAGGGCTCAATTTACGCCCCCAGGAGCGCCATTATGCCGATACTCAGAGACGACCATACCGCTGCGCTGGCAGGCATTCATGCCCAGGGCGGAGAGTTGCTCGAGCGGATACAGGATGTGCTGGATCAAGGCACGCTGTCCGGTCCCCTTGAGCGATTGTTAAGAACCACCGCAGTCCGCCGGGAAACCCTGCTGCTCGATGTTGAAATGCTGGAGCGTGAACGGGGCGACCTGCCCAAGGCCGCCAATACCGAACGCGCCTTGCTGGAGGCTATTGCCGATTGGGTACACACTCAGTTAACTGACGAAAGCAGCCTGATCCGCCGCCTGACCGAGGCCGAGACGCAATGGCGCCAGGTCATTCTGGATGCCCTTGAGCAAGACTGGAGCGAGCAGGAACAGGATGTTCTGCAGGCGCTGGTCGAGCACAGCGACGAATTCATCGACGAGTTGGCGGTGTTGCAAACTACACTTTAGCCTTAGGACACCTGTGACCGACCGGGCCTTTTCAGGCCCTGGTATTAGGTTTTTGCGCCACTTAGGGTAAGCTGGCCGACCTCGGATACAAGGGATTAAGGGTTAGAACATGAAGCAATCGATGGAAACGCGCTCGTTTCTGGTGTTTTTACTGATCGTCACGGTGTTGTTCGGGCTGGTTCTCGAACCGTTTTGGGGCGCTATTTTCTGGGCAGCGGCGGTTTCTGTGATTTTTTATCCGTTGCAGCAGCGTCTGGTTAGGCGATTCAACGGGCGTCGCAATCTGGCGGCGATCACTACCCTGTTGTGCTGCATGCTGATCGTTGTGATTCCGGTATTGCTTATTCTGGCGCAGGTCGTGCGTGAAGCGATCGGCGTCTACCAGGGCATTCAGGATGGCGATATGTCGCCGGGGGCCTACCTCGACCAAATTCGAACCGCCTTTCCCATCATTCCCGAAACGCTGGAACGCCTGGGTATCGATACCAACAATCTGCGTGAGCAGATTTCCAGCTTCAGCGTAAGCGCCAGCCGATATCTGGCACAGGAGACGCTGACCTTTGGTCAGAATACCCTCACCTTCGTGCTGCACCTGGGCATGATGCTCTACCTCACCTTCTTTCTGCTGCGCGATGGCGATACCCTGATTGATTTGATGGTGAAAGCCCTGCCGCTGGGTGATGAACGCGAGCGTCGCCTGTTTGACAAATTTGCCGAGGTGACCCGGGCAACGGTCAAGGGCAACCTGGTGGTGGCCATGGTGCAGGGGGCGCTGGGGGGCTTTATTTTCTGGATTCTGGGCATACCCGCCGCCATTCTCTGGGGCGTGATGATGATGGTGCTGTCGCTGATTCCCGCTGTGGGTGCGGCTTTGGTCTGGGCGCCGGCGGCAATCTACCTGTTTGCCGTGGGCAACACGATTGCCGGCATTATCCTGGTACTTTATGGCGTTATTATTATCGGCCTGGCCGATAATATTCTGCGTCCCATTCTGGTCGGCCGCGATACCAAACTGCCAGACTATCTGGTGTTGTTCTCAACGCTGGGTGGCATTGCGCTGATGGGCATCAACGGCTTTGTGATTGGTCCGCTGATTGCCGCGGTGTTCCTGACCTTCTGGGATATCTTCATGGACGAATTCAACTCCGACGTGGTTGAAACGGATGCCGCTGCCAGCTCCGCGAACCCGGATTCGAAACCGAACAGTTAGCCGTTACTCGCCCTTTTACGGGCTGGCTGTTTTGCCCGGCCCGCCAGAAACACCCCTATGCCGCCGAGTAACAACAGCGTGGCGACCAATAAATGCGTGGTCAGTAACTCGCGCACGATGACCGCGCCACCGATGGCGGCCAGGATCGGTACGCTTAACTGCATCACACTGGCCTGAATGCCACTGAGCGCGGGTAACACGGTATACCATAGCGCATAGCCGATGCCGGAAGCCAGCGCGCCGGAGGCGACCGCCAGCCAGAAGCCGTTCGATGAAATCAGAATCGAATCGGTAAAGGGCAAATACAGCAGCAGGGCGAAGGGCGCCGCACGAACGAAATTCCCGGCGGTATCGGCCAGCGGCCGGCTCGAGCCGCGACCGTTCAGGGTGTAAAACCCCCAGGCAATGCCACTGATGACCATCAACATAAACCCCAGCCGGGTCGGAGCCGTCAGCCCCGGGACGATCAGGTACAGAAACCCGCCCACTGCAATCCACAACCCCAACCATTCCAGCCCGGTCAGGCGCTCCCCGCGCAGCAGGCTGGTGATGATCATCGTCAGTTGCACCGTGCCAAACAGCAACAGGGCCCCGGTGGCGGTATCGAGCTGAACGTAGGCAAAACTGAAACTCGCCGCATACAGCCAGAGGTAAGCCGCGCCCCGCCAGGACCCGGCAGAGATCCAGTGCTGTGCACTACCTGAGCGCTGGCGCAACGCCACCAGTACCAACAGCGTGATCGCCCCGGATACCAGGCGAACAGCCGTGAAAGAAGCAGCGTCAATACTCAGCGTACCGAGTGCCAGTCTGCACAGAACAGAATTGGCCGCGAAGGCGAGCAGGGCAAGCAGCGTCAGGGAGGCGTGTTGGGGCGTCAGCATGGCAAAGTGGTTCCGGGTAATAGTGCCGATACTGTACTGGTTTTTTGCCTGTTAGCGAACAGTCTCCTGGCGAACAACTCCGTCCAGATAGGCCACACCGCCGAGATACGACATGGCCGTGCGAATGGTCCGGCTGCGTTGCGACACATAGGCAGAAGGTTGGCCGACGTGCAGACGCTTGGGGTTGGGTAGGACGGCTGCCAGCAGGGAAGCCTCGTAAGCCGTTAACTGATCGGGGCGTTTGCCAAAAAAGTGTTCACTCGCCTGGGTCACACCGTAGATGCCGGGCCCGAACTCCACTACGTTCAAGTACACCTCAAGCAGGCGGTTCTTGCTCCACAACAGTTCCATCCACAGCGTCAGCCAGGCCTCAATGCCTTTACGCACCAGGCTGCGGCCGGGCCAGAGATAGAGGTTTTTGGCCAGTTGCTGGCTGATGGTGCTGCCACCACGAAGTTGGGTTCGGTCTTCATTCAGCGCTTTGCGAATGGCGGCAATGTCGATGCCGAAATGGTCGGGAAAGCGCTGATCTTCAGAGGCCACGACCGCCAGTGGCAGGTGGGTCGAGATGTCTTCCAATGGTGTCCAGCGGGTCAGCCAGGGCGATTGATCGTCCGAGTCCTGCAGAATGTAGGCCGTGGTGGGTGGATTGAATAGGGTCAGCGGCAACGTCAGGCCCAGACTCAGCACGCAACACAAAGCCACCAGCAGCAGTAAGCCACGTGCCCAGTGTCGGAGTGTTGGTTTGGGTAGTAATCGCATCAGTCGGGGTCAAAAAAATGTTTGCGCAGTTTACCTGAAATGCCGGATCGACAATGTCATCAAAGGGTATGGACGATTCGGGTGGCACACCGGTTGGAGAACCCCAATGATGCTACAGCGTTACCCGAGAACCTGGCGAAGACCGCCGGTGAGGGTCTGCCACCGCCGCAAACCCCCGACCTTTATTTTCTAGCCAAGCTAGCCAAAAATCCCCTTGAACATGAAGAAAAAGATAATCGCCAGGAAGGCACCGGCGGGTAGGGTGACGATCCAGCTGGCGAAGATGGTGCCAACCACTCTGAGGTTCAGGGCTGAGATACCGCGCGCCATGCCGACACCGAGTACAGCGCCCACCAGGGTGTGTGTGGTGGAAATCGGCAAGCCGGTGCCCGACGCCAGCACTACCGTGGTGGCGGCAGCCAACTCGGCGGCAAAGCCGCGACTTGGGGTCAGTTCTGTGATTTTACGGCCAATGGTGCCCATGACCTTGTAGCCGTAGGTGGCCAGGCCGAGCACGATACCACCACCGCCGAGTAGCAAAACCCAGGCGGGCATCGCCGATTCGGCGAGAATGTTGCCCTGGTTGGCAACCACATTGATGATCGCCGCCAGCGGGCCGACGGCATTGGCCACATCGTTCGAACCGTGGGCAAACGCCATGGCACAGGCGGTGAAGATCATCAGAATGGCAAAGACTTTTTCGACCGACGCAAAGCGAAAATGACGGTCAGCCTCTTCATCGATCTTCACGCGCTTGAGCAGAGCGATGCCGAGTAACATAACCGCGAAACTGACGGCGACGCTGATCAGCACACTCTCTCCGAACGAGAGACCAATCCCAACGTGTTTCAGGCCCTTGGTGAACGTCACCATGGTGATCATGAACGCCGTCAGGAACATGTAGACGGGTACATAGCGTTTGGCATTGCCAAAGGGGTCGTCGGTATTGAGGATGAGTTTGTGCACACTGCGGAAAATAAAGAAGGCCAGCGTCCCTGCGAGTACAGGCGAAACAACCCAGCTCATGACAATGGAGGTCACCTTGCCCCAGTGCACGTATTCAACACCGATGCCGACGGCGGCAAAGCCGACAATGGCACCCACGATGGAGTGGGTGGTAGAGACGGGCCAGCCCATCATCGAAGCGATAACCAGCCAAATGCCTGCGGCCAACAGTGACGACATCATCCCGTAAATCAGTAACTCTGGGGAGCCCACCATGACATTGGCGTCAACAATGCCCTTGCGGATGGTGCCGGTGACCTCGCCACCCGCCAGGTAGGCACCGGCGAATTCAAATATCATAGCGACGAAGATGGCCTGCTTGACGGTCAGAGCACGGGAGCCGACCGACGTGCCCATGGCGTTAGCGACATCGTTGGCGCCTACCCCCCAGGCCATAAAGAAACCGAACAGGCAGGCCAGTAGCACAAACCATTGGCCGTATTCTGCAATGACGGTCATGGGAATTCCTCTTCTCAGTGAGCGGTGGTTGAGGCGATGACGAACAGTCGCTTCAGCGGGCTAACAGAATTTGCAGACGGGAACCAACGCGCTGAGCCACATCAGCCAGGTCACCGATCAGTTCGATCACCCGGTAGAGGAACATCACGTCAATGGGGGAGTAGTCCTTTTCCACGGCACGCAAAGCGCGGCGTACCTTTATTTCCAATTCATCGGCCCGATGCTCCTGATCGTCCAGATCGTTGAGCAGGCCGCTGACCAGTTTAATTTCCCGGCTGCCAAAGCCGGTTTCGAACAGTTCATCGAGTTCGGCCAGAGCGTCGGCTGCTTTCTGGCTGGTGGTGATCGACGATTCCAGGTACTCGCGCATCAGCGGCTGAATCGGGTCCGGTATGGTCATTTCCCGGCCCAGCATGACGCCAGCGATGTCTTTGGCACGGTTGGCGAGTTTATCCTGATGGGTCAGTAATTCGAGCAGGTCAGAGCGTGGGACTGGCATGAACAGGCTGTTGGGCAGGTGCATGCGGATGTCTTTTTTCATCAGGTCGGCTTCGCCTTCCAGTACGGCGATGTCTTCCCGTATAGCTTCTGCGGCCTGGTAGTCGCCGGTGGCAGCGATGTCGTAGAAGTCGATCAGCCGAAGCACACAGGCGTGGGCCTTCTGCATGTGCTCTTGCATGGGCTTGACCGGTGATCGGCCGAAGAGGGCCATCAATGGATTGTCTGCCATGGTGCAATCCTCTGTCGCATCGTCGAATGAAGTGGTGGCGCATTATAGAGATCTGGCGCTGTAATAAAAACGTCACATGCGAGCTAATTCACATTTTTTTGACTGACGGGTGTTCTGCTGTGGTTGAAGGGCTGTAGGACTAGGGGTTGTAGTGAAAGTGATTACTTACCCGGCAGGAAGCCGGGTTGGGTTGGACGGCGAAACGGTCAGTTAAGCGGTTCGGCCTGGCCGGATTGGGGCAGAGCCCGAATGCGTCGTTTGTCGTCGATGGCGACGTACACGAACTCCGATTCCGTGACCTTCTGGCGTTCCTCGTCTTCGGGCATCCGGCACCAGACCTCAACCCCGATGCGAATCGAACTGCGGCCCATGCCCAGAATGCGGGTGTAGCAACAAATGACCGACCCGACCCGCACCGGCCGTACGAACGACATCTCGCCAATGGCCATGGTGGTGGTGCGACCATGCGCCAGCCGGCTGGCGGCGATGCTGGCGGCCATGTCCATGTGAGTGACCAGCCAGCCACCGGAAATATCTCCGTTGGTGTTGGTGTCTTTGGGCTGGGCGACGACCCGCAATTGTAGTTCGCCGCGGGGCGTCGGGTTGTTTTCGTCCAGTTTTTTCATGGGGTCCCTAACGTCGTTCTGGCCTGGAAAGTCAGGCCGGGCGGGGCTGTCCGGCCGGTATCGGCCGTAATTCACTGACTGGCAGTATACGGGAAAACCACGGCTTTTGACTATGCTGGCGGGCCGGTGATCGCACGCATGCGATTTTTATGACAGCTGTAATAATACTGTCATATCAAAGACATATCCTTGTCACATCTGAGCTCTAGCATGCTTCTCGAGCTTCGAGGTTGTGACCCAGTTGCCAATTCGCAGTTGAGCCGGCCGAGAAAAACCAAAGACTGACTGGAGGTTTACCAGTGAACAAGAAAATGATTGGCGCCCTGGCACTTGCCACCGCCGCTACCAGCTTCGCAACTGTATCGGCCGAAGGCCGCACTCAGATCAGCATTGTGGGCTCGTCGACGGTGTTTCCCTTTGCCTCCGTCGTGGCCGAGCGTTTTGGCCAAACAACGTCATTCTCGACGCCGACCATTGAATCGACCGGCTCTGGCGGTGGTTTGAGCCTGTTTTGCCAGGGTGTCGGGGAAAGCACGGCTGATATCACCAATTCCTCCCGTCGAATCAAGCAGTCTGAAGTGGATCTGTGTGCCAGCAATGGCGTTAACGACATTGTCGAGGTATTGATAGGCTACGACGGGCTGGCTATTGCCAATAACGTGGATGGCCCGGAAATGAGTGTCAGCAAGAGTGAGATCTTCCTGGCGCTGGCTAACACCGTACCAAACCCGGAGGGTGAAGGCCTGGTGACAAACCCCTATCGCACCTGGAACCAGATTCGCAGCGACCTGCCCAATTCCGAGATCCGGGTGTTTGGTCCGCCGCCTTCATCGGGCACCCGTGATGCGTTCGTCGAACTGGTAATGGAAGAAGGTTGCCTGGAATTCGACGCCATTGCGGCCCTTGGCGAAAGTGATCACGACAAGATGGAAGAAGTGTGTGCCACCATGCGCGAAGACGGTGCCTTCGTGGAAGCCGGCGAAAACGACTCTCTGATTGTGTCCCGTCTGGTGAATGATGCGAATGCCGTTGGCATTTTCGGCTTTTCGTTTCTTGATCAGAATTTCGACAAACTGCAAAGCCTGACGGTCGATGGTGTGGCTGCAAACTTTGAAACCGTTGCCGACGGTTCCTACCCGGTATCCCGCCCGTTGTACTTCTATGTTAAGAAGGCACACGTTGGCGTTATCCCCGGTATAGAAGAATATCTGGCTGAATTCACCAGCCGTCGTGCGGTAGGTCCGAACGGCTATCTGGTCGACCGGGGTCTGATTCCGCTATCCAATGCCGAGTATGGTCGCATGAAGGCGGCTGCCGACAACATGACCAATCTGTCGTTGTGATGTGAGCCGACGCTAAGTTTAAGGGAAGGCCGGGAGAACCGGCCTTCCCTTATTCAGCTATCTGCTAAAGGAATAGCAGGGTAAATTGCCCATTATCGTGTGGCTGTGTAGGCTTCGCTACCCGCTCACCGACCGAGGGTCTGGATCAGCCTCCGATATCGGGGGTTGATCCAGACCTTTTTAAAACTTAGGAGTGTGTTGATGCAAACATCGACCCTGTTACTGGTATTGGCGGCGCTTATGGTGGCTGCCTACGCCCTGGGCCGGCAACGATCCGTGCAGTTGGCCCAGCCACTGGGCGGGATCAAGCGCTTGCATTCATTGCCCAATTATTACGGGCTGATGGCTGCCGTGTGGACCGGGTTGCCCGCCTTTGTGGTGTTTCTGATCTGGTCGTCGCTGGAATCAACAGTGATTACAGCGGCCGTTCTCGGCTCGTTACCAGACGGTCAAAGCACCCTGAGTGAGGGTGAGGTCAGTTTGTTGTTCAGCCAGATTCGCAACATTGGCCGCGGTGCCATCGAGCTACAAGGCAGCCCGGAGCTGGTACAGGCGGGTGAACTGCTTGGTACCCTGAATGCCAGTAGTCAGGTTGGGAAAGTAACGTTGACGCTGGTGTTGGCCGTGCTGGGCTGTCTGTTCAGCTGGTTTATCACCCGGCCCACGATGCGAGCCCGCCCTCAGTTTGAAGTGGTGCTGAAAGGCTTTTTCATACTCTGTTCCAGCATCGCTATCTTCACCACCATCGGTATTATTTTCTCTGTTTTGTTTGAGAGTGTTCGGTTCTTTCAGTCGGTGCCGCTGTTCGACTTTGTGTTCGGCACAAAATGGAGCCCCCAGATTGCGATTCGGGCTGACCAGATAGGGTCGTCGGGCGCTTTTGGTGCCATCCCACTCTTTGTCGGCACCTTGCTGATTGCGGGAATTGCCTTGATTGTGGCCGTGCCGCTGGGGCTGATGTCGGCCATTTATCTGTCCGAGTACGCCAAACCCCGGGTGCGCAGCATCATCAAGCCGTTGCTTGAGGTGCTGGCTGGTATTCCCACGGTGGTTTACGGCTTCTTCGCAGCACTGACTATGGCGCCGCTGGTGCGCGATTTCTTCCAGGGAATCGGCTTTGACGGCGTATCGGCCGAGTCGGCACTGGCGGCTGGTCTGGTGATGGGCATTATGATCATCCCCTTCGTATCGTCACTGTCGGATGATGTGATCAATGCGGTACCGGGTAGTTTACGCGATGGCTCATATGGCCTGGGCGCCACGAAAAGCGAAACCATTCGTCAGGTGGTCTTCCCGGCGGCGCTGCCCGGCATTATGGGGGGCGTTTTGCTGGCTGCTTCGCGGGCCATTGGTGAAACCATGATCGTGGTGATGGCCGCTGGTCTGGCGGCCAATTTGACGGTGAACCCGCTCGAAGCGGTGACCACCGTCACGGTGCAGATCGCGACACTGCTGGTGGGTGATCAGGAGTTTGACAGCCCGAAAACGCTGGCCGCTTTTGCGCTGGGCCTGATGCTGTTTATTACCACCCTGATTCTAAACATTATTGCCATGGCGATTGTGAAGAGGTTCCGTGAACAATATGACTGATCAACCGTTGAACGCCATTGAACGCATGGCGGCTGTTAAACAGGAGCGGCTGAATGCCCGCCTGAAAGCGCGGTACAACCGTGAGCGCCGCTTTAAAGCCTACGGTATCGCCTCGATCACCGCTGGTCTGGCCTTTCTGGCGATACTGCTGTTCACTATTTTTAGCCAGGGTATGTCGTCTTTCTGGAGCACCTTTGTGCAACTGGAAGTGTCCTATGACGCTGAGGCCCTGTACATCGACGATGCCTCCGATCCCGAGCAGATGCGTTATGCCGACTTCGATAACGCGGTACGCCAGTCGTTGTTGCAGCGGTTCCCTGACGTCTCCGGCCGTGCCGATACCCGGGCCCTGAGTTCACTGATCAGTACATCAGCGGCGTATAAGGTGCGCGACCGATTGATCGAAAATCCGGATTTGCTGGGTGAAACCGAGACGCTCTGGGTGCTCGCCGATGACGATCTGGATCTGGTGATGAACGGCACCATTGACCGGAATTTGCCGGAATCCGAACGACGCGTCACCGACCAGCAATTGCAGTGGATCGACCAGTTGATCGCCGGCGGCGAGATTGACCGGCGCTTTAACACCACGTTTTTCACCCGGGGTGATTCCCGTGACCCTGAAACGGCGGGCATCTGGGGCGCGGTTGTTGGCTCTTTCTACACGCTGGTAGTAACGCTGGCCCTGTCATTCCCGATCGGCGTGGCCGCGGCGATTTATCTGGAAGAGTTCGCGCCCAAGAACCGACTGACCGAGATTATTGAAGTGAACATCAATAACCTGGCGGCGGTGCCGTCCATTGTGTTTGGTCTGCTGGGTCTGGCTATTTTTATTAATTTTTTCGGCTTGCCCCGGTCGGCCCCTCTGGTCGGCGGTCTGGTGCTCTCGTTAATGACGCTACCGACCATCATTATTTCATCCCGCGCGTCGATCAAGGCTGTCCCTCCTTCCATCAGAGACGCTGCCATGGGGCTCGGGGCCTCCAAGATGCAGGTTACCCTGCATCACGTACTGCCGCTGGCGATGCCAGGCATGCTGACCGGTACCATCATTGGCATGGCTCAGGCGCTGGGCGAAACCGCACCGCTGTTGATGATCGGCATGGTGGCCTTCATTGTGGACATTCCACAGGGCTTTACCGATGCCGCCACGGTGCTGCCGGTTCAGGTCTTTATCTGGTCGGACAGCCCGGAGCGGGCCTTTATTGCCAAGACGTCGGCGGCCATTATGGTGCTGCTGGGCTTCCTGGCGTTGATGAATTTGTTGGCGGTGTTGTTGCGCCGCAAATTTGAGCGCCGTTGGTAGGCGATCCCGGAGGATGTTGAGCATGACCCTTTCCAATCAGTTTGCAGAACAGAAGGCCGAGACCGTGACCGCACCGAAGACAGAACCCGATCAGTTTGACATTGGCGACTGGACCCAGACCGTGGGCGACCCACTATTGGACGACCCGCGCTTGAGCGCTCGCAATGTGGATGTGTTTTATGCAGACAATCACGCGATCCAGAACGTGAGCCTGGACATCGGCAAGAATGAAGTGATTGCAATGATCGGGCCATCCGGCTGTGGTAAATCCACCTTCCTGCGCACCCTGAACCGGATGAACGATTCGATCGATATTTGCAGGGTAACGGGCGACATCATCCTCGATGGTGACAATATTTACAGCAAGAGCATGGATATTGTGGCCTTGCGCGCCAAGGTGGGCATTGTGTTTCAGAAGCCCAACCCCTTCCCGAAATCGATTTACGATAACGTTTCCTACGGGCCGCGCATTCATGGTCTGGTGTCACGCCGGGCAGAACTGGATGAAGTGGTGGAGACCGCCCTGCAGAAAGCGGGCCTGTGGGATGAAGTTAAAGACCGGCTGGACAAGCCGGCGACGGGGCTCTCTGGTGGCCAGCAGCAGCGGCTGTGCATTGCCCGGACCATAGCGGTATCGCCGGAGGTGATTCTGATGGATGAGCCTTGCTCGGCATTGGACCCGATCGCAACAGCCCGGGTTGAGGAGTTGATCGCCGAGCTGTCGGAGAACTACACCATCGCGATTGTGACTCACAGTATGCAGCAGGCGGCCCGGGTATCGCAGCGTACGGCCTATTTCCACATGGGCAAGCTGATTGAAGTGGGTGAGACCGACAAGATTTTCACCTCGCCGGATCATAAACTGACTGAAGACTACATTACCGGTCGCTTCGGCTGATCGGGGAGGGAGACACGATGGATAAGTCACATTTTGACCGCCACACCTCGGCTCAGTACAACGCTGAGTTGGAGGAAGCGCGTAAGAATCTGATGCAAATGGGCGGCCTGGTTGAACAGCAGGTTGAAGACGCGCTCAAGGCGCTAATGGAAATGGATACCGCACTCGCCCAACGGGTAATCGAAACCGATAACACGGTTAATGAGATGGAGCTGGAGATCGACGAGGAATGCACCCGCATTCTGGCGTTGCGTCATCCTGCCGCTTCTGATCTGCGCTTTGTGATCGCGGTCACCAAGGCGGTGAACGATCTGGAGCGCATGGGTGACGAGGCGTCGAAAGTCGCCAAACACACGCTCGAGTTGGCCGATACGGGCTCGGGCCCGCAGGGCTATGTTGAGCTGCGTCATATTGGTGAGAAAGTACGGCATATGGTGTCTCAGGCGCTGGATTCCTTCGCTCGCCTGAATACTGAGAGTGCTTTCGAGGTGCTTCAGCAGGACCAAGCGGTAGATCTGGAATACGGTACGGCGATCCGCACCCTGGTCACCACCATGATGGAAGACCCGCGCACCATTACCCGGGCGCTCAATGTGATGTGGTCATTGCGCTCGCTGGAGCGGATCGGCGATCACGCCCGTAATGTGGCGGAGTCGGTGATCTATCTGGTCAAGGGCAAAGATGTGCGCCACATTAAGCTCGACCAGGTGGAAGCCCAGATCAAGAAAAAATAGTTGCCAGAAAACTTGTTGCGAATCAAAAGGTTGTTGACGAGCAACAGGGTTTTCCTTATATTACGCACCCGTTGCCGGCATAGCTCAGTTGGTAGAGCAACTGACTTGTAATCAGTAGGTCCCGAGTTCGACTCTTGGTGCCGGCACCATATTCCAAGAAACCCGCTTTAAGCGGGTTTTTTCGTTTCTGGGGTTTGGTGGTATGAGTTCGTTTCGGCCACCGGGCAAGTCTGTCCGGGGTCGGCGTGAATCCGTCCATGGAGCCTAGATCGCAGCATCCTTGCTGCGAACTCCCCCGGACAGACTTGCCCGATGGCCTTCACTTGGCTGGTTGCCACCTTCAAACAAGACATCGCCTTGCTGGCGGTCAAAGCAGATATTCAGTAGAGTCTTTCGGAATCTGGTTGTACTGCTTTGGAACTCTGAATGAATTTCATCACCGATCTGTTGTTGTCCCTGTCGGGGCTGATCCGTCCGCACCTTACCTTTATTTCATCTGCGCTGGTGGCGACCTTGCTGGTTATATACGGCAATGACGTCAACCGCGCGGTCTGGACGCTGATTCGCCGGGCGCATTTTATCGTTCGTACGCTGGTGTTTATTCTGCTGTGTGCCATTGGGTACGGGTTGATCGCGGTCTATCTGGTGCCTGTTATTTCCAACCTGTTGCTGATGGCGGGGTCTGTGTGGCTGGGTATTGTGGTGGTCGTGGTGTTTGTGCTGGTCGGTTGGTTGGCCGAGCGACACAGTCGGCGCGGTTGATGAGTATGGTCTGTAGCTTATTGTACCGAACTCTGTGGCGCGTTTGTCTGGCGGCGAAATTGAATATTTTGCTTTAAGCGGTTTGGCGTATTTCTGGTAATGAGACCTGGTAATCAGGCATAAAAAAAGGCTCCTTCCAGGAGCCCTTTTTTTATTACGATCATTTTAACCGTCCGTGTCGACCACTTCATTGCTGTGAGCTTCCGCTGCCGCACCACCAGCCCCGTCCTGGCGCCTGTGGTGTGTCTATTCTGCTATCTGGAAACTGCTCAGATCCGGACGTCAGCATCCGTGCTGTGTCGCGTGATGCGATACTCCTGTTGCCATCCTATGGCTGGCCAGCCTGGCCCCTGTTTTTTCCAATGCCGTTCGTCCTGAACATTCGAGGAGTATAGCGAATGCCAGGTAATTTTGTGACGCAGTTAGCGCTTTTGAAGTCTGGCTTTTACCGTTTCGGCAATTTGGCCGACGGTTTGATGCCGCTTGGCGGGTTGTTCTAGTGAACTTCGTCACAAAAGAGATGGGAAGATCTTACGTTCTGTGTAGGAGATGTCTTACGCGGCCATGAGGAAATGTGGAAGGGCAGATGATTCTGCCCTTCCGGGTCTTGCTGTGTGATGCTTTTTTGTTGCTTTGCTGCTGTGAACCAACCCGGTTCTTGTATGCTCTTCCGTGTGACCGTCCCGGTCAGGCGTTTCCTTGCTGTGACGTCCTGTCGTGTCGTCCCTGCGCCTCCCTGTGACGGCTGCTGCCGAGCCGTGCGTACGATCCCTGTTGTTAATGGTTTCTAGGTAGTCATCCCTGCTATGACCATTTCTGGTGTGACCATCCCGGTCCAATTCCCTGTTTCGGGCCACCCTTGCCAACCGACTGTCCGTAGTCTTAAGTGTCCTTTCCGTTTGGCCCAAATCTTGGCCGTCGTCCCTGAACGCAAGCTATGATACGGGTAGGGAACCTCTGTTTGAGCGTCAATTTTTTGCTAACTGGTCCCGTAAAAAGTGTGACGGACTGCAAAGCCTGTCATGCTGGGGGAGTAACTCTTCTGTGGGTCGATACGTCGCTTAAATCGCGTTAATTCTCACATCAAATGTAGGAAATCTCGTACAAACCATGTCAGAAAATCAGACATTACCTTCTGGAACTTTACATTTTTTTTGGCGGAAAAACGCTGGTTTCCTAGCTTAAATAGGGGGTAATACTCTTGAGCCCGTGTTTGCAGCTGGCAGCAGGCGTTCTGCAGGCAGGCAGCAGGTGAAGACGGAGCCGCGCCCCGGAACACTGGCTACATCGAGCCGTCCCTGATGATGGTGCAAAATGTGTTTGACGATCGCCAAGCCCAGGCCGGTACCACCACGCTCACTGCTGCGACCGGGGTCTACCCGGTAAAAGCGTTCGGTCAGCCGGGGTATGTGACGCGGGTCGATGCCGATGCCGTTGTCCCTTATCGAGATATAGCCGCCCTGGGGCGAATCGTGCCAGTGTAATTCGATGTCGCTGCCATCCGGGCTGTAATTCACCGCGTTATAGACCAGGTTGCTGATCGCCGAGCGCAGTTCGGACGGGTCGCCCTGCAGCCCTTTGTCGCTGTCGAGCCGAACGGTAATGTTATGGTTGCGCTCACTCGACAGGGCCCGGGCGTCATCGGCGATGCCATTCAGCAGGGCGCCGATATCGATGCGCTGGCGAACAGATTCCCGCACTTCGACGTCGAGCCGGGTCAGCACCAGCAAATCATTCACCAGATTTTCCATGCGCTGGGTCTGGCCATTCATACTGCCCAGCGCCCGGCGCAGTGGTGCGGGCAGGTCGTCACTGAAATCGAGAATTGATTCCAGATATCCCTTGAGTACGGTAAGTGGGGTCTTGAGTTCATGGCTGGCGTTGGCGACGAAGTCCTGACGCATCTGCTCCAGTTGGGTCATGCGGGTGGTGTCGCGGATCAGCAGTAGACGTTCACCCTTGCCGTAGATCGTCATCGAGACATCAAGCGTTCTATCGGGGAAGGCCGGGTTGTCGATGCGGATGCTCTCGCGTACCTCCCGGTTTTGGTAGAACTTCTGAAACGCCGGTTCACGCACCAGGTTGATTAACAGCTGACCTTCGTCGCGTGGTTGCAGCTTGAGCAGATCGGCTGCCGACTGGTTCCACCATTGCAGGGCACCGTGGTGATCGAGCAGGATGACGCCGTCGCGCAGGGCTTCGGTGGAGTTCTGTACCCGGTTGATCACGTTCTGGTAGTGGCGGACCTGTTTTTTGCGCCGGCGTTGTTCACTGTACAGGTGATCGAAGACCATACCCCAGAGGCCTTTGGAATCCGGCGGTTCCGATTTGGCACCCTGTTCCAGCCAACTGATCAGCCGGCTTTGCTGAAACAGCTGCCAGGCCAGATAACCGCTGACGGCAATGAGTAATAGCAGGATCGGTTCACCGACATAGACGCCAAACGCAAAGACGCCGGTTATTGCTAGCAGCAGGTTTCTAAAATAGGGGCGTCGTATGTCTCGAATCATGAAGCCGATTGTGCCGAAACTTTGGTCGAGAAGCGATATCCCGTGCCTCGAACGGTCTGAACCAGGGCCTGAAAAGGTTCTCCCAGGGCTTTGCGTAAGCGCCGTATATGGACATCTACGGTGCGCTCATCCACATACACATTACCACCCCAGACCTGATCGAGCAGTTGCGAGCGGGTGTAGGCGCGCTCGGGGTGGCTCATAAAGAATTGCAGTAATCGGAATTCGGTCGGCCCCATGGTCAACTCGCCCTCGGCGGTGCTGACGCGGTGGCTGTTCGGGTCGAGCCGCAGGCCCTGAATGTCGATCGGTTCTTCAATACCGGCCGGTGTGGTGCGGCGCAGCACCGCTTTCAGCCGGGCTACCAGCTCGCGTGGTGAGAAGGGTTTGGTGATGTAGTCATCGGCGCCGGCTTCCAGGCCGGTGATTTTGTGGTCTTCCTCGCCCTTGGCGGTGAGCATGATAATCGGGATCTCAGCCGTCATCGGGTCCCGCTTCAGCCGACGCGCCAGTTCGACACCACTGACGTTGGGCATCATCCAGTCGAGCAGGATCAGATCGGGCTTTTGGTCGATAACCAGGCGGTGAGCTTCAGCGGCATCACCCGCTTCCAGCGTATGGTAACCGGCCATTTCCAGAGCCGCGGCTATTACTTCCCGGATGGCCGATTCGTCGTCAACAATCAGAATGCTGCGAGAGTTCATGGTTCACCTTAAAAAGTCACCTTTGTGATCATTTAACGCCCCTTCCATGACAGAAGTGTTACAACCGTCATGGAATTGTCAAAATTCACGTCGGTGCCGCAATCCGTGTCAGGCACCGGGTATGCCTCTCCGGGGTCGGCGTGAACCCATCCATGGGGCCTAG
>NZ_JBBECH010000053.1:0-96303 GCF_040881935.1 Saccharospirillum sp.
GGTACCCGGCGCTAGTCATTCTGGCAAACTCAGAAACTTGACAGAAAACCTATTTGGGAAACGTTGCATGGGATTTGACTGAATGATCAGGATCAGTACACTGCCCCGCCCCACCCGGTCGCCGACGTTGTTTGACAGACGCTGGCCGTTCGTCATTTCTCCGGTGCCCACCGGACTAACAGGTAGTTATGCGAATGAGTCATCTCGATATTTACGCCGTCGGCCAGGCGCTGGTAGATGAAGAATACAGCGTCGATGAAGCTTTTCTGGGCACGCTTGGCGTGGCCAAAGCTCACCGGACCCTTATCGATTTCGAACGCAGCCGCACGTTACGCGCGGCCGCTTCGCGCGAGGGCACCCTGCTCAAGCGCATGAACGGCGGTAGTGGCGCCAACAGCCTGACCGCCAGTGCTCAACTGGGCGCAAAATGCCATTTTTCCTGCCGTTTGGGCGATGACGCCGACGGTGATTTCTACATTCAGCAATTGACCGAATCTGGCGTGGTCACCGACCCGCACGACCGCGTCAAAGATGGCCATACCGGCGTCTGCCTGATCATGGTGACTCCGGATGCCGAGCGCACCATGAACACCTATATCGGCATTACCGACGACATTGGCATAGACAATGTCAATTTCGAGGCCCTGGCCGCGGCCGACTGGCTGTTTCTGGAAGGGCATCTGTCCATTTCCAGCCTGGGCCACCAGGCCGCCCTCGCCTGCCGCAACCGGGCACGCAAACTGGGCAAGAAAATTGCCGTCAACTTTTGCGACCCGGCCGTCGTTCGCCTGTGCCGTGAGGAAATGACCGAACTGCTCAGCGACCGATGCGATTTGTTGTTCTGCAACGAAGAAGAAGCACGAATCTGGAGCCATAAGCCGGATCTGGAAGACGCCCTGTCCAGCCTCGATGACCTGGCCGACACCTGGGTGATGACCCGCGGCGATCAGGGCGCTATTGCCTTCGACGGCCACACCCGCTTTGAGATCCCGGCGCACAAGGTTAAGGCGATCAATACCACCGGTGCAGGCGATACCTTTGCCGGTGCCTTTATGTATGGTCTGTCGCAAGGGCACAGCTACCAGACGGCAGGCGCGCTGGCGAGCCTGGCCTCGGCGGTGAAGGTTCAGCATTCGGGTGCCCGGCTCGATCAGGCGCAGCTGCTCGACTGCCGAAAACGCATTCTGGGCCACTAAGTCATGGCCAAACGGGGCTGATGACCGGTTTCCACCCGCCCGTTGGGAGAAGTGTCGAACGGGTCACAGCAAAACATTCACTTTCTGACAGCCACAGGGTTACACTGGCTTTCACAAGCGTTGCACGCCGTTAAGGCGTTATTGCATAGGCGACCGTGCAGCCAATGATTAAAGTTTAAGGATTTCCCATGAAACAAGGTTTCCTGTACTTGGTATTATATAGTGAGCTGGCCTATAAAAAGTTGGCATATAGAAAGCTGGCTGCTCGACTGACACGCTCAGCAGTGTCGGTAACACTGGCCGCTTTGCTGGCCGTCACCGCTGGTTCCGCCCTGGCCGAAGGCAAGATTTACACCTGGACCGATGCCGAAGGCATCGTTCACTATGGTGACCGCCCCCCACGCGATGCCCAGGCCGAGGAAGTAAGCATTCGCGGTCAACGCCAGGAGGCGATTGAAGTCAATGCCGCCCAGTTGAACGGCACCTGGTTCGGTCGCGGCGCCAACGGTGGCGAAACCCGCATTCGCATTCAGGAAAACGGCGCCATCCGCTTCACCCAGACCCGCTCAGATCAGTCGATCTATGCCTATCAGGGCATCTGGCGACTGGAAAACCGTACCCTCAGCGTTATAACCGAGTTCATTGAAGAAGGCAGCGGAGGGGCTGGCCTGCAACGCTCGGTAGAACCCGTGCAGCTCAGCTACACCTTTACCTCATTCAGCCCGGAAAGCTTCACCCTGCGCAGCCAGGGCGAAGACATCAACGTCAGCTTGGTCAACTGATGCAACTTTCAGCGGCGGTCCGTTGCCACTAAAACAACGTCATTTGCTCATCCACCAGCGCCGCGAAATCCGTCCCCAGAAAATGCAGAATGCCATCGGCTATAGGTGCCAGTTGTTTGTCGAGGTAGTGGTCGTAATCCAGTGGTGACTCGACGAAGGGTTCCGGTTCCACGCCGTTGAGCGTCACTCGATAGCGGATTTCGCGTCCACTCCATTGCGGTTGCCGCTCCTTGCGTTTCAGCGCTGCCTGAACGTGGGGTGGTTTCTGTTTTTCGTAGGACGCCAGTGACCGGCGCAGTCTTCGGCGGTAGGTAAGGTCGTCATCTCGCTGACCAGCCAGCAACGCCGCCACCTCGAATTTTACATAACCGGTGACATCCTCATGCATAAAGACCCGCCGGTAGAGTTCCCGCTGAAAGGTCTTGGCCAGCGGCGTCCAGTCAGATCGCACTACCTCCAACCCCTTGAACACCAGCTCAGGCTCGCCGTCCTGCATCACCATGCCCGCGTAGCGCTTTTTCGAACCTGTTTCCTGGCCGCGAATCGTGGGCATCAGGAAGCGGTGGTAATGCGTCTCGTATTCCATTTCCAGATGAGATTCCAGGTTGAATTCTGCACCCAATCGCTGTTGCCACCAAGCCGTCAATTGGGTGGCCAGTTGTTGGCCCAGGGCGGCCGGATCCGGATGCTGGTCGACCCAGACGAACACCGAGTCGGTATCGCCATAAATTACCTGATGACCCTGTTGTTCAATGAAGTCACGGCTCTCGTTCAGTATCTGGTGACCACGCAGGGTGATAGAGCTGGCCAGGCGCGGATCAAAAAAACGACAGAGATTGCTGCCCAATACTCCATAGAAAGAGTTCATCAGAATCTTGATCGCCTGAGAAAGCGGCGCATTGCGGGCCTGTTTGGCCTCATCCCGGGCAGTCCAGAGCTGGTCGATAACGCCCGGCAACAGATGCCCGGTGCGATGAAATCGCGCGCCCAGAAAGCCCGGCACCGACTCTGTCTCGGGGCCTTCAAGACCGAGGTGCAACCCGAGTGGGTCGATTAGAAAGGTGCGGATAATGCTTGGGTACAGACTTTTGAAATCGAGCACCAGAACGTTGTCATAAAGCCCCGGTTTGCTGTCCATGACAAAGCCGCCCGGGCTCAACTCGGTCAGGCTCTGGTCGCCCACCGAGGGCGCGACCCGCCCGGCCCGATGCAAGCGCGGCAGGTACACATAGCTGAAGGCGGCGGCTGAGGCTCCGATTCGGCCCAGTGTCAGACCCGTCAGGTGCGCCCGTTCGACCAGAAAACCCCAGAGATCGGCGGTGTTGAAGATGTCGAGCACCAGCTGGGCATCTTCGCGGTTATAGGTGTAGAGCGCTAACGGATCTTCGCGGTACAGCCGCTCGATTTCGCCAACGCGATCATCACTGTCGGCAATGGCCTTGCCCCGGCCCAGCAGCGAACGCGATACCGCTTCCAGCGAATAGCTTTCAAGGTACCAGGCGGCCGAACGCAGGGTGCCGGGCCCATCGACGACCTGGCGCCCTTCCAGTTCAATGCGCTGTCTACCCGACTCCCGGCCCTGCCAGCGCGCCGGTTGCCGGTCACGGCCGATTGCCAGGGGTATGCCCAACTGATCGCAGTGCTGTTGCAAAACCCACAAGTCGAAATCGACGACGGCCCAGCCTACCAGCACATCCGGTTCCGTTAGCTGTACAAAGTCGATAAAAGCGTCGAGGGCGGCACGCGGTGTAGAGACCCAGTAAAAATCATCCGCGGTCTGCTCTGCCTTGTGCTGCCCCCGGTCAACCACCCAGACCGCGCTGTCGGTGTCGGTGACGGCGGCAATGCTGTACAGATCAGGTACCTTGCCCGGAACGAACCAGGCGGTCTCGATGTCCAGCGACAGGACCTTCAGGGTGGGGCGAACCCGGGCCGGGCGAGGGCGCTGGCCATCCAATTGCACGCCGGCGGTTATCAACCGTTCCATCAGAAAACGGTCGGAGGGCAGAATATCGTCTTCCCAGACTCGCAATTGCTGATCCCGACCTCGCCGAACCCATTTTCGCTGGGCACTGAACTGCAGGCTATACACCGGCACAACCGGCTCGCCGCTAAGCAATTTCAGTTCGGAATCGCCAATCTCAGGGTTTTGATCCAGTGACGACCAGACCCGGCCCCAGGCAGCCCGTTCGACCACCGGGATAAAACAAACTGAACGCTGGTTGGCCATCTGCCAGCACTGTACCTGATCACCGGTTTTCAACCAGTAACGCAGCTGAATACCCTGGTCGTTTTCCGACCAGTGTCGACTAAGTACGAAGGCCGATGGCGATAACTGGCTGTTCTGAGGCATGGCTATTGCTATACTGACGGCAAAGACTTCAAAGGAATTGTATATGCTTTTACTGGGTGAGCGGTCGCCAGTTACCGATCAATTGCAGGAACGCCTGAGAATTCTGGCCGACAAGCTGTTTGAAGACCGACCGGAAGGCCAGTTACTCTCTCTGGATTCGATCACCGATCTGTACGCCAGCCACACTCGCGAAACCCTGTTCATTCTGCGCAGTGGTACCCTACATGGGCACCAGCAGGAACGGCATTGCATTTATTATGAACCGGGTGATGTGATTGGCCTTTCGGACTGCTACCAGTTGCCGTCGTTTCGCATCAGCAGCGACGGACCGGTCGAGCTTGAGGCTTACCCTGCCGATACACTCCTGCAACACTGCCTGGAAAGCCGTCAGCGCCAGTCGATCTGGACCAGTTATCATATTTCGCTATCCGCCCTGTTCATGCATGCTTTTGGCCGGTATCTGACCGAGAATGAACAGCAACCGCTAACCGGTTTCCTGAACTTTGCCGCCGGTGAAACCATCATCGCCGAGGGCGACCCCGCCCATGAAGTCTTCACCATCCTGACCGGTAAAGCTAATGTTACCGTCTCTGGTGCCCCGGTCGGCGAGGTACTGAAAGACGAAATATTCGGCGCCATGGCCGTGTTCACCGGCAAACCTCGTTCAGCTACGGTCATCGCCGCCGAACCTTGCACTGTGCTCGCCGTACCTAAAGACCAGTTCATCTCCCTGATCAAATCCCACCCCGATACCGTGCTGACGCTCATCGAAAACATGGCGCGCAGCATTCAATCGCTGAATACCCAGTTAACCGAGTCACAGTGGTGACGAGCAAAGTGACCTTTGTAGTCAATTTCCTACACAGGGTGTCACCGATGACGCCTTTTGCCGACACCCGGGTCACTGCATAATGGCTTCATTGCTCAGGACGAGCTGGGGTACATCGGATGTACCCGGTGCAGGATGCAAGACCACATACTGGTTTTCAGAACTGTGCCTGGTTTTATGAATATGAAACCTGGTTTTATGAACCTGAACTGTAGTACCCAAAGGACCCCTCAGTGGGCAGCTGAGTCGGCCAAGGTAGGCTGTTTCCCTAACCGGTTACCCTTCATCCGCGACAGGAACGGCTCTGCCACCAGGCTGGCGAAGCCGCGAATTATCGCGACAGCTGGATACCGGCCTGTTGCCCGCGACCCAATCTTCGTTCGACATTCCGCCAAACTGCAGCTGGTCATTCAGAGCCTGCCGGGAACAGGCTCTCGGAGAGATAGCCGTTAAAAAGCCTCGGCAGGCGTGGCCATCAGAGTATCGCTTCCCGCCAGCACCTTGGCATGGTAACCCAGTGACTCTGGCAACAAGCGCTGCATGAAAAACCGGGCAGTCTCCAGCTTGGTGCGATGGAACTCGGAATCCCGAGTTTGGGCAGCTTTCGCCATCATCGACCACATGTAGGCGTATGCCGTCAGACCGAAGAGATTCAGGTAGTCGCAACTGGCCGCGCCTACGGCGTTCGGATCGTTTTTAACCTGATTCAGAACAGCCTCGGTAGCGTCGTCCAATCGGGCCAGAGCGTCAGCAAGCGGCCCGGTAAACTCGGCAAGATTCAAACTGTCATCTATAAAAGCCTGCACCTCCTGACGGAAGCTCTGGAAAAACGCACCCTGGTTGGCCGCTACTTTCCGGCCCATTAAATCCAGCGCTTGAATGCCATTGGTACCCTCGTAGATCTGGGCGATTCGAGCATCCCGAACGAACTGCTCCAGGCCCCACTCGCGAATGTAGCCATGGCCGCCCAGCACCTGCTGGCCAAGCACAGTGGCATCGAGCCCACGATCGGTAAAATAGGCCTTGGCGACCGGCGTCAGCAAGGCCACCAGGCCTTCAGCCCTGGTGCGTGTGGCCTCATCCGGGTGGCCCTTGGCCATATCCAACCACATGCCGACATAGGCCGCAAAAGCCCGGCCACCCTCGATATAGGCACGCTGGGTCAGCAACATGCGGCGCACATCCGGGTGCACAATAATCGGGTCTGCAACCTGATCCGGCTGCACCTTGCCCGCCGGTGAACGGCTTTGAATGCGCTCACGGGCGTAGTCCCGCGCCAACTGATAAGAGACATCGCCCAGACCCACACCCTGCAAGCCAATCGACAGACGTTCATAGTTCATCATGGTGAACATGGCCGCCAGGCCGCGGTGTTCTTCACCGACCAGGTAGCCTTCGGCGCCGTCGAAATTCATCACACAGGTCGCCGAGCCCTTAATGCCCATCTTGTGTTCAATCGAGCCACAGGCCAGCAAATTACGCTCGCCCAGCGAGCCATCGGCGTTAACCTTGAATTTGGGCACCACAAAGAGCGAAATACCCTTCGGTCCGGCCGGGGCATCCGGCAATTTGGCCAACACCAGATGAATGATGTTTTCAGTTAGATCGTGCTCGCCACCGGTAATAAAAATCTTGGTGCCCGAGATCTGGTAGGTACCGTTGTCACCGGGCACCGCCTTGGTCTTCATAATGCCCAGGTCCGTACCGCAATGCGGCTCGGTCAGACACATAGAACCCGACCACCGGCCTTCGTACATCGGTGGCAAATAGGTTTGCTTCAGCTCATCACTGGCATGGTGCAGCAAACACAAACAGGCACCCGCGGTCAGCGCCGGGTACAGCGCGAACGAAGTATTGGCGGCGTACACCATTTCCTCGAACATAACGGTCAGCATTTTCGGCATGCCCTGACCGCCAAACTCCGGATCACCACCCAGACTCAGCCAGCCGCTCTCCGCGTAGGTCGCGTAGGCCTCTTTGAAACCGGTCGGCGTTGTTACGTCGCCATCCTGCCAGGTACAGCCTTCCTCATCGCCCTGACGGTTAATGGGGAACAACTCGTTTTCACAAACGCGCGCGCCCTCTTCAAGAATCGCCGACACCAGATCCGCCGTCACTTCTGACGTGGTGGGCATACTGGCCCAGAGGTCGTCGGCTTTGAACACGTCGTGCAGTACGAACTGCATGTCCTGAATCGGTGCTTTGTAATTTGCCATGATCGGTTACCTGGTTTCTGAGACGGACAGCAAGTAAAACGAACCTCTGTCTTACATTAATTTTCAAAGTTGGCTACAAGCCAAGTATCAGGTGCCGGGCATGGCTATCCGGGGAAGTTCGCAGCATGGATGCTGCGATCTAGGCCCCATGGATGGGTCCACGCCGACCCCGGAGAGCCATGCCCGGTGACTGATACGGATTCCCGGCACACAGTAGGCCCAGACTCCGAGCTAGTGTCACTTAACAAAGCGGGCTCATCAGAGCCCGTTTTAAAGGTAGACAATTAAAACGCGAAGTGCGCTTCATCCAGTGCCATGGTGCTGTCGACACCGGCCAGAATGCAGCCTTTGTGACCGGCGGTGCGTGGCAAAATCCGGTCGAAGTAGAACTGAGCCGTGGTCAGCTTGGCCTGGTAGAAATCGACTTCGTCGGTGCCGGCAGCCAGGGTTGCCTGAGCCTTTTCAGCCATCAGCGCCCAATAGTACGCCAGCACAGCGTAGCCTGAGTACATCAGATAATCGACCGCCGCGCCGCCGACTTCCTCACGGTTTTGCATGGCTTTCATGCCGATCTGCATGGTCAGGTCGCCCCACTCTTTGTTCAGAGTCGCCAGCTGAGTCACCATCGGTTTAATGGCTTCGTTCTCGGTGTTTGCCTTGCAGAACTTGTGCACGATCCTGGTGAAATTCTTCAGCGCTTCGCCCTGAGTCATCAGCACCTTGCGGCCGAGCAGATCAAGTGCCTGAATGCCCGTAGTGCCTTCGTACAGCTGAGCAATACGGTTATCACGAACGATTTGCTCCATGCCCCACTCTTGAATGTAGCCATGGCCACCGTAGACCTGCACACCGTGGTTGGCCGCCTCGGTACCCACTTCGGTAAGGAAAGCTTTGGCGATGGGGGTCAGGAAGCTGAGCAGATCATCGGCTTCTTTTTTCTGATTTTCGTCTTTGCTGTATTTGACCAGATCGACCATCTGGCTCGCATGCATCATCATCATGCGGCCGCCTTCGGCGAAGGCTTTCTGGGTCAGCAGCATGCGGCGAACATCAGGATGCACGATGATCGGATCGGCTATTTTATCCGGGGCTTTCGGGCCGGTCAGGCTGCGCATGGCCAGTCGATCACGGGCATAAGTCAGAGCACCCTGAAACGAGAGTTCAGCTGAAGCGACACCCTGCATCGCCGTACCCAAACGGGCAAAATTCATAAAGGTGAACATGCACTTCAGGCCCTGGTTCGGCGGGCCGATCAGAAAGCCTTTGGCACCATCAAAGTTCATCACGCAAGTGGCGTTGCCGTGAATGCCCATCTTGTGCTCTATAGAGCCGCATTTTACGTCGTTGCGCGTGCCATCGGGCAGGATCTTCGGCACGATGAACAGCGAAATGCCCTTGGTGCCTTCCGGCGCACCGGGCAGACGGGCCAGAACGATGTGGATGATGTTCTCGGCCATGTCGTGTTCGCCGGACGAGATGAAGATTTTGGTGCCGCTGATGGCGTAAGAGCCGTCGGCATTTTCTTCAGCCTTGGATTTCAAGGTGCCCAGGTCAGAACCACAATGCGGCTCAGTCAGACACATGGTGCCAGTCCACTCGCCCGACACCAGTTTCGACAGATAAACCTCTTTCTGCTCATCGGTGCCGTGCAGTTCAATGGTGTTCATCGCGCCGTGCGACAGCCCCGGATACATGCCCCAGGCCCAGTTAGCGGTCGACACCATTTCAGACACCACGCTGCCGATCGAATCCGGCAGGCCCTGACCGCCAAACTCGGTCGGTTGCGCCAGTGAAGGCCAGCCGTTATCGACCCACTGCCGATAGGCGGCTTTGAAGCCAGTCGGTGTAATCACTTCATCGTCGTTCCAGGTGCAGCCTTCCTGATCGCCCACCTGGTTCAGGGGCGACAGCACCTCTTCACAGAACTTGGCGGCTTCGCCCATGATCGCATCGACCATATCGCGGGTGGCGTCTTCGGCACCAATCGCCTGGTAGTGGTCTTCGGCGTTGAGCATCTCGTGCATAACGAACTGCAGATCGCGCAGGGGGGCTTTATAAGCTGGCATTGTCTTCACCTCAATAGGGCCCGAAGGCGGTAAACGGTCAGCACAGTTCAACCATAACGTAAGCGGGTGGAACAGAACCGACTTCTGTTTTCAAACGATCGTTTGAAACATACGTTCGCATTCAAGCCAAGTCAAGCGCCATCCGCACTGTGCTCACAGGTTCGGGCCCGGCTTGGGGTATTGCTTCCTTCCCGGCATAAACCGTCTCATTCCTGTCGCGATTGTCCAGGGAGCCTGGGCTTCTGTGTAGCACTGTTTCTTTACTTTCTAACGACATCCAGCAGCCTGTCAGGCCGTTTACGAGGGATCATTTGAACCGGTTTGGCGAATATTTTTGCGCGATATAGCCAGTTAACAAACCGGTTGGTGAGACAGGGGCGTATTTAGTGGTCCATGCGGAAAGTTCTGTCACTGTTCACTTTGCCAGCAAGTCCAGAGCTTCACGCATGGACCACTAGGGCAGTTCGATCTGTCGAGTGCAGATCTCAACTTTAAAACCACTGGATTCCGCTTTACCAGTGAATCGATAACGCACGACAGGAGTTCTATCATGACTTTGATTAAACGCGCCTCACTCACCCTGGCTTCAATAATTTTCGCGGCAACCGCTTTCGCTGATGGTCACATGGCCAGCGAGAAGGACATTGTTGAAACCGCCGTCGAGTCAGACGACTTCAATACTTTGGTCGCCGCCGTGCAGGCAGCCGGTTTGGTCGAAACGCTGCAGGGCGATGGTCCTTTTACCGTCTTCGCTCCCAATGATGCCGCCTTCGACAAAATCCCCAGCGCTACCCTGAACAGCCTGCTGGAAGATCCAGCGGCGCTGGGCGCCATACTCGGCCTGCACGTCGTAGCCGGTAAAGTGATGGCTGCAGATGTCGTCGGCATGAGCAGCGCCGAAACCATCACCGGTGAAACCCTGAACATCTCCGTTATGGGCGGCAATGTCATGATCAACGGTGCCACCGTAATCGCCACTGACATTGAAACGTCAAATGGCGTTATTCATGTGATCGACACTGTCATCACCGAGTAAAAACACGCTACTCAGACATCGCTTTCAGCGTGATGCATTAACGGGCTTCGGCCCGTTTTTTTCGTCTGCGATTCACCCCCTGCCTATTCAATCCGAGTCCAGCGACGGTTTGACTCAGTATTCCCGACTCAGATCGACCGGGTACCGGGGCGATTCGCCTGCCCTCACCTGACGCAAGTTATCGATCGCCAGTCGAATCACATCAGATGGATCACTGATCGAGGCAATGTGCGGCGTGATCCAAATGTTCGGATGCGCCCAGAACGGGCTTTCAGCAGCCAGTGGCTCGGTATCAAACACATCCAGAATGGCACCGCTGAGCTGACCCACCTCCAGCGCCGGAATCAGATCATCCTCCGCCAGCGAAGCGCCCCGGCCCACGTTCATCACCACCGGCTGACGTTCACAGCGCGCCCACAGTTCACTGCCCAGCAACCCACGGGTCGCCGAGGTCAGCGGTAGTAAATTGATCAGATAATCGGCTTTGGCCAAACCGGCATTCAGGCCAGTTTTACCGGTCAGGGACTCAACCCCGTTCAGTTTCTTCGGCGACTGACTCCAGCCACTGACTTTATAGCCCTGCACGACCAGCGTTTCCGCTACCGACTCACCCAGCTCACCCAGGCCAAGAATCAGAACTTGTTCACCCCAGCGACCATCGTGCCAGTCCCAGCGCTTTTCGTTTTGGGCTTGAACCAGACGCGGCATATCCAGTTGCCAGTTGCTTAACTGGGCGCACACATAACGCACCATACGGTCTTTCAGAGACTGGCCCATAAAGCGTGCCACGGTCCAATCAGCAGGAAAGCCAGCATCCAGCAGATGATCCACACCGGCGCCCCAGCTCTGCACCAGTCTTACCCCGGTATAGGCCGACCAGTCTCGCTGTTGCGGCTTCCAGGCAAGCACCAGCTCAATGCTGGCTGGGTCGTAGTCTTCGCCGGGCAACCAGACCGGGTCGGAAACACCCAGGCGTTTGAAATCGGTTTTAATAGCATCGAGCCGGCTCTCGCTGCCGGTCATATCCACCAGAATGGCCATACTGCGTCTCTGTTGTCGGTGTGAACCCGCTACCCTATCACAGAGTTCAAACGCCGGGCAGGCGCTGATTCTCCTGTTCGATGTACTGATAAAAGGCAACGTCTTCCAGCTGACTGGCCGCCGCCCGATCCAGCACCAGCGTGGCTTTCGGATGCATCTGCAGAATCGAGGCCGGGCAACGCGCCGCGAGCGGGCCCTCCACCATCGCCCGCACCGCCGCCGATTTGCTCTGCCCGGTCGCCAGCAGCAGAATTTGCCGGGCCTCCATAATGGTGCCGATGCCCATAGTGATCGACAGGTGCGGCTGGAACTCACCTTCAGCAAAGAAACGCTGGTTGGCCTTTACCGTATCCGGCGTCAGCGTCTTAACCCGGGTGCGTGACGCCAGGCTGGAACTGGGTTCATTAAAACCAATGTGACCATTGCGACCGATACCCAACAACTGCAAATCAATCCCGCCTGCGACCTGAATCGCAGCCTCGTAGGCATCGCACGCTGCCAATGGATTGTCAGTAGCCCCGTCAGGGACGGCGGTATTGGCCAGAGCAATATCCAAATGCTGAAACAGATGCTCATTCATAAAGTATCGATAACTTTGCGGATGCGAGCCAGCCAACCCCAGATATTCATCCAGGTTAAAGGTGCGGGCGTTGGCAAAACTCAATTCCCCGCGTTGCACCCGTGCTGTCAATGCGCTGTATAGGGCAATTGGGGTTGAACCGGTGGCGAGCCCCAGTACAGAGTCCGGCTTGTGTTTTAACTGATCCGCGAACCGGTCTGCACCATAGTTGGCGACTTGTTGGGGTGTATCCAGAATTACGATTTGCATAAAAAAACCCAGTTTAATGGTCTAAATTACCAGACTTTTACTGCATGGTAGGCGACATTTTAGAAGTTCGTTCAATTCAACCACAGGCCGTGAGAGAGGAGTGTTGGGTGTGTCTATTGGTGGCCGTTAGACCGCAGGGATGCGGTCTCCGAGCCTACATGGATGTATTTACGGCGCGCCTCCAATAAACCCACCCGACAGTCCGACTAGCACAAAAGTAAAAGCATCCACTTGTATACTCATAGCACCAACCGACGACCAGCCCGCCAAAGCCCCTTAACGTTCAGCGTATCGTCAAACCAGGTTAGATCAGCCATACGGCCTGGCCGCAAGCTGCCGTAGCGGTCGTCGATTCCCAGGTATTCAGCCGGGTATCGGCTGGCCATGGCAATGGCTTCATCGACCGGTACCTGCAAGTGCTCGCAGCAATAGCGCACTGCATCGACCAGGGAAATGGCACTGCCAGCGAGGCGGCCCGCCGCATTGATCAGGCGGCCATCGACTTCGGAAATCCACTCGCCATAGAGCCTGAATTGTTTATCCACCGAACCAATTGTTGCCATCGCATCGCTGACCAGATACACCTTGCCTTTGGGCTTTGCTTTTAAAGCCAGGCGCAAAGACGCCGGGTGCACATGAATGCCATCGGCAATCACACCACACCAGGACTCATCACTGGCCAGGGCCGCGCCAACGACACCGGGTTCGCGACCGGTCTGCGGACGCATCGCATTGAACAGATGGGTAAAGCCGGACAAGCCAGCATTGATGGCCGCGTTAACTTCATCAAACACCGCATTGGTGTGGCCAGCACTAACGCGCAGGCCCAGCGATGCCATGCGTTGAATATCGGCAACCGCCACTTGTTCCGGCGCGAGCGTCACAATACCCGGGATGGTTGCTGCTCGCTCCAGCCACTGCCAGTCGGCCGTTTCCAGTTTGCGCAGCTGATCCTGATGGTGCACTCCGTTGCGTTCATTGCTGAAGAATGGGCCTTCAACATGTATGCCGAGAATGCCAGAATGAGGGTCAGCACTGGCCACAATAGCGGCTTCGACCGCCTGCTCGGTCACTGTTCGGGTATCGGAGATCACCGTCGCCAGAATGCGTGCCACCCCTTTTCGGGCATGGCCCTCAGCCATCGTTTTCAGCGTTACAAGGCCCGGGTCGTTGTTCAACAGCGCGCCGCCGCCGCCATTGGCTTGAAGGTCCAGCAACCCCGGTGCGAGCATCCCGCTGGTTAGTGTTTCACATTGATACTGTGAAGGAATCGCATCAACCGCCACAATTCCTACCAGCGTCTCCGAGTCCATCAAAAGAGCGGCCGGGCCCTGTAGATTAAGACCATCAAACACCGCAGGGGCAATCAGGGCCGTTTTCATACGTTGTTCTTCCTCATGACAATCAGCAGTTTAGTGAACAGCCCAGCCTTGGCGCCTTTCAACCAGCCAAGGTATTCAGACTCAAAAAATGCATCCGTTGAATCAATGCTTGCGACACTTGTTAACCTTTTAGGCCAAATTTATTGCGGCTGAAGATAACGTTAACAAATGCGGATAATGTACTAATCGAACATTAATTCTCATTTAACCCATCTTTGCCATCAGCGGCGGGCGAACCACTAACTCTCAACTCACTCAGGAAGTCGTACCTGTCACCCCGATAAGCTGACCGGGTAAACTCCACGCACCGGCCATCAGACAGATAACCACGCCTTTCAATTCGTAACACTGCAGCCCCTTTGGTCATATCAAGTAGCTTGGCCTCTTTTTGCGTGGCGAGCGAGGCGGTAATTCGTTGCAGGCCACTGACAGGTTTTGTCCCCAGGCGTTCAAGTGCTGTGTAAAGTGACTTATCGACCAACGACAAGTCTGGAAGGAACAGAACAGGAATAACAGCCAGCTCAATTGCCAATGGCTCACCATCGGCGGTACGAAGACGCTCTAGCCGATGTATCTGCTGATTAGTGGTGAGGCTCAGCGCAAGGGCCTCCTCCGGGGAGGGTGTGCCTGTCTTGCGCTGGATCCACTGAGAGTTAGACTGCCAGCCGCGACTCGCCATGTCTGAAGAGAAACCAGTCAAAACAGAACTTGGTTGTTCGATGTGCGGCGCAATGTAGGTTCCTGACCCTTGCCTTTTGGAAAGCAACCCTTCTTGCATCAACAGCTCAATAGCTTTTCTTACCGTGACCCGTGACACTCCCGTCACTTCGCCCAGCTCGCGTTCAGGTGGTAATGCTTCTCCTACCTGCAAGCTGCCATCCCTGACCTGGGTTCGAATTGCATTCGCCAATCGCATGTAGATGGGCGTTGCATCATCGCGTTGCATGTCGATCCCGCGAAATGGCATTAACGTATCCTGTCCAATGCTGTGCGCAAATTACCCTTACTGCGTTTCAATATTTCAGATGCATCGTCAGGTTTTTCCCCGCTGGCAATCAGGACGGCATTCTTAATTTTCCAGTCAGCAATTTCCAATGCCGAGTCTGCCTGCGCTGCTGTAACGCCAGCAATCGCCTGTACCATAGCGACCGCGCGCTTACGTAGTTTGATGTTCGCCGGGCGCATTTCAACCATCAGACCTTCATATACACGACCCAGGCCGACCATTACCTGAGTTGAGATCATGTTCAAAACGATCTTCTGTGCAGACCCGGCTTTCATGCGTGTCGAACCGGAAATTACTTCTGCTCCGGTATCAACCAGTATAGACACCTCGGCTTCCTCCAAAAGTGGAGATCCCGGGTTGTTTGCTATTCCTATCGTCAGCGCACCAGCCACCCGAGCTTTTTTCAGGGCTGCTACCGTAAACGGTGTATATCCACTGGCTGCAACACCTACAAGTACGTCATCGGGCCCAATGCAGTTCTCCACCACTTGTTCTATGGCATCTGTAAAATCATCTTCAGCACCTTCAATGCTGTACATTAAAGCCCGTTGACCGCCAGCTACCAGATAAGCGGTGCGAGCATCAGGCCAGTCAAAGGTAGGGCCGAGTTCAGTGCCATCCTGCACTGCGACGCGAATGGATGTTCCTGCTCCGGTGTAGGCCAGGCGACCAGTTTCTGACTTGCTCAACCGGGCAACGGCCAGATCTACTGCTTTGCTCAATGACTCAAGCGCCGGTTCTATTGCAGCGACAGCCGCCAGTTGGCTCTCCCACAATGCGGCGAGAGCGGTTCTAGTGGGCCATATGTCAATCTGCTTGTAACGTGGGTCAACGAACTCAGTCATAATCGTCACTCTCAGTTAATGTTATGCACCCGATTGAATGCGTTCACCGTTGGTATCGAAATGGAATGTTCGAGCGTTATCCGGTGTGACAAACACTACCTCGTCAACTGTATAAGCATGCTCACCAAACAAGCGCACGGTCACCAGACCATGGACATCGGTATTGACATAAACCAGTGTCTCACCTCCCAAGTGCTCGACATGGCTGATGGTCCCTTTCACCAGTCCAGAGGTCTTGCTGATCTCAAGATGTTCAGGTCGGATGCCCAGAATATCGCCAGCCGTACCCAAAGGTTTGGCTTTCAGGAAATTCATTTTCGGAGAGCCAATAAAACCGGCAACAAAGAGGTTAGTTGGATTATTATACAGCTCCATAGGTGCACCCACTTGCTCAACACGTCCACTATTCAAGACGACAATTCTGTCCGCCAGAGTCATTGCCTCCACCTGATCATGGGTCACATAAATCATGGTAGCCCCCAACTCACGGTGCAGCTTAGCGATTTCTATGCGTGTTTGTACGCGAAGTGCGGCATCAAGATTTGACAGGGGCTCATCAAACAGAAACAGCTTTGGCGTACGTACTATCGCACGACCAATGGCTACACGCTGGCGCTGCCCGCCAGACAATTCAGCTGGCCGTCGTGTCAGCAGCGGATCCAGACCCAGCATACCGGATGCATGCGCCACTGCTTTCTTAACTTCCTCGGCCGGTGTTTTAGCCTGCTTTAGACCCAAGCCCATATTGGAAGCCACTGTCAGGTGTGGATAAAGCGCATAGGATTGAAAGACCATCGCAATCTCACGCTTCGACGGTGGTGTATTGTTGACCTGAACCCCGTCAATATCGATTGCGCCTTTGGTAATGTCCTCAAGGCCGGCAATCATCCGTAATAACGTTGACTTACCACAACCGGATGGACCAACAAAGACGCAAAACTCACCATTGTTCACTTCCAGGTTCACATCCTGGATAACATTATCTGAACCGAAGGACTTACAGATATTCGTAAGGGTCATTTTCCCCATTGGTGAAGCTCCATTACAGCTTGATTGGTTTTCCCGTGCGCACGCTCTCATCCGCAGCCAGGCATATCTCGAGTGACCGGACAACATCGGATATATGCCGGGTTAAATCCAGGTTATTGATAATGGCGTGACTGACAAACTCTGCTTGCAGGTTGCACAGACCCTGATGGTCAGGGCTATCAAAGTCATAAAGCGCTTCATTTTCACCCGTTGCTGCTACAACGAGAACGTCCGCAGCTGTGTGGCCCTCAAGATCCGAAGACGCACGCCGTAAAGGCTCGCGCAATGAGATCGAGCCATTCGGAGTCACCACATCCTTCACGAAATGAGCGGTCTCCGACATCATAGGACCCCAGCCAGCCTCATACCAACCACAGGATCCGTCAGAGAACAATACCTGGAACTGTCCGTAGTTATACATATCCAGTGCTATCTCGTCAGTCAACCGCAAACCAATAGCACGTACCTCCACTGGTTTGGCATCTGTGATCTGACACATCACATCAACATAGTGCACACCACAATCGACGATCGGCGAGGTCTTATCCATCAGCCGTTTATGGACTTCCCATGCCGACCCTTTTGATCGCTGGTTCAAGTTCATTCTGAATACATAGGGTCCACCAAATGCCCGTGAGCGCCCGATAAAGGCCTGCCAGGTCGGGTGGTGGCGAAGAATGTGTCCCACAACCAGTTTGCAACCGGTTTCAGCCGCGATTTCAGCCACTCGGTGTGCATCAGCTGTGGTTGCAGCAATCGGTTTTTCCACGAACACATTTGCCCCGGATTTCATCGCTGCTATCGCAAGTTCAGCATGACTGTCAGAGTAGGTGGCAATGGATACCAGGTCCGGCTGCAACCGCTGCAGTGCCGCTTTGAAATCCGTTTCGACGGCATAACCATCAAGAGGTTGTTCAAGGCTAACTTGGCTGCGATTCACCAGGCCGGCTATCTCAAAATCTGCATGTTCATGGTAAGCAATTGCATGACTTTGACCCATCTGTCCCATCCCGACAACGAGCGTTCTGATCATTTCACGGCCCCCGCAGTAATACCCCGGATCAACTGCCTGGAGAATATCAGGTAAAGGACCATCACTGGTAAAATGGCCAGCGTCAGTGCTGCCAATACCGCATTCCAGTCAGTTACATATTGTCCAAGGAAAATCTGACTGCCCAGCGTCAGGGTTTTAGTTGCCTCTGATGGAGCCAGAATAAGTGGAAACCAGAGATCGTTCCAGATGGGTATCATTGTGAAGACACCAACTGTCGCCATCGACGGTCGAACCAGTGGCAACGCCAGGGTGAAGAATATACGGTATTCTGACAGTCCATCTATACGTCCGGCGTTCTTCAGGTCATCCGATACTTGCCTCATGAATTCAGTAAGGATGAATACCGCTAGTGGCAACCCCTGTGCTGTATACACCAATACCAACGATGTAAGCGTATTCACCAACCCTGTCGCTACCATAATCTCGAGAATAGCAACGGTACCCAATCGAATGGGGATCATGATACCAAGCGCCAAAAACAAACCCATCAGCAGGTTCCCCTTAAACCTGTATTCAGCCAGTGCAAAGGCGGCCATTGCTCCAAATAACAATACAAAGAACAGGGAGGCTACGGTAACAATAAAGCTATTCTGAAAGTAAAGCAGAAAGTTCCCTTGCTCCAATACGGTAGTGAACCCGATGGTATCGAATGTATCGGGCGTTGGTAGCGCCATCGGATCGTTGAATATAGCTCTTCGGGATTTGAACGAATTAATGACAATCAAAATCACCGGAAACAAAGCCAGCAGTACATAGGATACCAACAGACTGTGTGCAACGATTGTTCTGGGTAATGATTTACTTGCCTTACTCATATCTGCAGCCTTTAAAACTGATAGCGACGAAGCCGTGTCTGAATACCAAAGAGATAGATCGAGACACCCGCCAGAATCATTGCGAACATGACGGTAGCCACAGTAGCCCCCATATGCGGATCACCAAGCTGAAGCTGGAAACCGAAAAATGTTCTAAATAGCAACGAACCCAGAATATCCGTACTGAAGTTAGGCCCGGCCAATGCACCCTGTGTCACATAAATCAGGTCGAAAGCATTAAAATTTCCGACAAATGTGAGGATGGAAATAATTCCAATCGAGGGAAGTATCAGCGGAAGCTTGATCTTCCAGAACTGAGAAAAGCCTGTCAGGCCATCCATTTCTCCGGCTTCAAGTACTTCATCGGGTATAGATAGGAGGGCAGCGTATATCAGCATCATCGGGATGCCGACAAATTGCCACACCGATATTAAGGCCAGGGTCGTCAGTGCACTTTTTTCCAGGCCAAGCCAGGGCTCGAACCAGGCTCCCAACCCTATTGAATCAAGCATTGAGGGAGCAACACCCCAGAGGGGCGATAAAATAAGTTTCCAAACAAAACCAACGATTACAAAGCTCAAAATAGCCGGGATGAAAATGGCAGTTCTGTAGAACGAAGCAAACCGTAACCTTGGAGACGAGAGCACGGCGGCCAGGGCAATCCCGATTGGATTTTGAACGAGCATATGGATAAAGAAGAACCAGAAATTGTTGGCAGCCGCATTCCAAAAACTGGTAGAAAGATACGGATCGCCAAACAGGTGGGCAAAATTGTCCAGCCCAACAAATACTCGCCGACCTTCTTCGTTGATATTAAACAAAGACAGGTTCAATGTAGCAAACAGCGGAATAATCATGATGATCGTGTATACAAGAACAGCGGGCGCCAGGAACCAGATGATATGCCAGCGAAATTTCTTCTTTTCCAAGTTTCGACTGGTGCTTAATACAAGCACTGGGGTGTGTTCGGACATGGACATTACTAAGCTCCGTCTTCGATAGGCCCCTAATCCGAGCCTGCACATCAATGAACTAACTGACCTTGCGCTTGCCGCTGTAGCCCCAAATAGACCAGAACAACAAGCGCGATAGAGCTACTGCTGTGGTGCATACCAGGATGACAAACCAGTCTGTATGACTTCAGCAGCTTCCTCCGGAGTGGAAGTACCACGCATTACGTTGGCAGACGTATTCCAGCTCTCGTTGGAAAGATTAGGCGTGCCGCGTGACAGAATTTGGTGGAAAGGCCTGATAGAGCTATTGCATTCATTGCGCCAGCTAACAAACTCCTGAGCCAGAGAATCTTCCAGCTTGAAATCCGCATCAGACAAGGGGAAGAAACCCGGGACCGCGTTGGCGAACAGCGTCGCAAATTCAGAGGAACCCATCCAGTTCAGGAAAATCTTTGCTTCCTCCTGGTGCGGCGAACTTGCGTTCAACCCCATGCCCATATCAGTATGGTCTGAGATGTAGCATTCGTCAGCACCTGCAGGCACTGGCGGTGGAAAGGCGCCCATGTCGAAATCGGCCTGATCACGAAACACCGAAATCTCCCAGGACCCGGCCGGGAAGATTGCGGCTCTACCCAGGGTGAACAAATTCTGACTATCCGGATAGCTTTGCGCTTCAAAACCACGCCCCAAATAGTCTGTCCAACGTTCGAGCTGCCGGAAAGGCTCCACCCACTCTTCATCCGTTAAGCGGGCGTCTCCATTTATAAGTGCCTTTCGACCCTCTTCACCTTTCCAGTAATTGACCCCGATATTGGCATAACCCATTGTCGCGGCTTCCCACTGGTCGTTAATGCCCATTGCCATCGGGATATAGCTACCGTCTTCAAGCAAGGCATCCAAAACTGCGTAGAACTCAGCCTCTGTAGTCGGCTCGTCCAGGTCCAGTTCGTCAAATATTTCCTGATTGTAAATAAACCCATGAATCACTGAAGCCATCGGTACACAGTAAGTCTGGGAGCCGTCATCAGTTGACCAGGCTGAACGGGCTACATCGGAATAATTTGACATGGACTCAAGGTCAGTCAGATCAGTCAGTTGGCCGTTCTGAAATAATTGCAAGGAAGCGTCAAACGCACGACAAGTCACAAGGTCGCCAGCCGTGCCGGCATCCAGCTTGGAATTTAGCGCCGAATTGTACTGAGTAGGCGCCATCGGCTGGAAATCCAGCTTGATTCCGGGGTGTTCCGATTCAAATGCGGGGATAATCTGATTACGCCAAATTGAAATATCGTCATTACGCCAGCTTTCAATTTGCAGCGTTACATCCTCTGCCAGTACTGATCCGCCCGTAATGAGCATCCCGGCCATTGACAAAACAGCTGTGCTTTTTTTAATCATAATATCAACCTCTTATTCTTGTTGTGCCGGACTCGTGTATTGGCCCGATCGCATCCATCGTAAAGGTCCCCTAGCTATCCGATCGGCACTAATCGATCTAGCAACTAACTAGACTTCCTTGTATAAGTATAATGCCTATTTAATACCAATTGTCCATGCTTTTTTTGAACCTACGCTGCCAACACTGAAATCACGTCAACAACATCAATACGCTCGATGATCAATGGTTAATATTTGTGTATATATGTTCTTATATTGCTAAAAACCTGCAGATAGCGGCGATAAAGTTAATAATCAGAACTAATTAATGAGCGCTTGTTGAAAATTAGAGCAGCAAAATGCCTTTCGCCAACTGATTTCGAGCCCGGATCATCGACTTTCTATTTGGTATTACTATGGTATTGTTTTATTCATAGGATCAGTGCTTGATAGTTAGATTTGTCGAACTTAGGGTGATTGAAGCCAGTAAGTGGTCCGTCGTCCCGTTTGCGCAGCCAGTTCTGACTGAATCCGACAGACTCCCCGAGGCGGGATTAGAAGCATTATAGTGGTGACAAGACTCCGGAGAGCAACATGACAATCTATCTTGGACTGGATGGCGGTGGCACCGGCTGTCGCGCAGCAGCACAGAGACCAGACGGCACTTACACAGACGTAATGGTTGGAGGTCCAGCCAACATCTTTTCAGGCGGCGAGGCGGCTCTGCGCAATATTTACGAAACAGCCTGTCAGGCGGTCAGAGCGAGTGCGCCAAGCATTGCTATTGAAACGTTAAAACCGCAAGTTGTCGCCGTGCTAGGACTCGCCGGAGCAGTCGAAGTGAACGCAGGAGAGCGAATAAAACAGATGCTGGGATTCGGTGCTGTTCACGTTGTAGGTGATGTAGAAGCAGCCCTGAATGGCGCATTCCAATCACAGAATGGAGTCATGTCAGCCATTGGTACCGGAACGGTACATGCATCCAAGCTGAATGGCGCAATGAAAAGAGTTGGTGGGTACGGGTTTCTATTGGGAGATGAAGGTGGTGGTGCCTGGATGGGACGAGCGTTACTGTCGCGTGCATTGCATGTGCGAGACGGACTTATAGAGTCCTCCGATTTAACGAGAGAGATATGGCGGGAAATGGGCGACCTGGCTACCATGTTAACCTTTGCCCGAATGGCGGCTCCAGCAGAATTTGCAGCTTTTGCACCTCGAATCATCGCGGCCGGTGAAGCAGGCGACACTGTAGCGACAACAATAATTTCTGACGCAGCGCTCTGGGTACATCAATCTATTGATTCACTGCAGACACAGGACGTTCCTATGCCAGTTGCGTTTACGGGAGGGCTGGGTCCGTTCTTCGCGAAACGTCTTGCTGACAGATGGCCGATAAAAAAACCCATTGGATCGGCCCTCGACGGAGCCTTATGGATGGCTCGCCACCTGATTTAGCATTCAGGCATTTTCAACCTGATTTTCTTCTGAACCCCAGAACAAAAATACCTGACCGACGCTTTGGCCCGTGCGGCCGCTTGTGGCGAGAGAGTGCTTCAGGACATCGTTGCCGACATGCTTCAAGTCGACGGTATCGAATTGAACGATTATCAAAAATCAATGGCCTGCTTCAGTGTCTGGTCGATGGTTCACGGTATTACCCTGCTGCTGAAAACCGGCGTAGTCGATGCTGTGATCTATTGCGGCAACTGGCCCCAGGAATTACCCTGCCAGAACCCGGAATCCCAGGCTCACATTCTGGAGCATTTTATGGAAATTCAAATTGAAGGGCTCAAGCGAGTACTGCCCGGCGCTAAGCCATAAACCGGCTCCTATTATTGACTACTCAGGTTTCGAGGTTCGTTGAGTGGCCATGGCCCGCGACAGCTACCGGTGATGCCGCTCACATTGTACAAACTGCGAGTCTTGAGTTACTAATTCCAAAAAAGGAGCAGAGCGATAGCAATGACGACCCTCTCCATCCAATGGCAACAGGCCCCCGTCGGCTATATTCAGGGTGACCCCAACCTCACCCTCCGTCAAAACCTCGATAATCAGGGCATCACTCTGCGCAAAGCGTGCGACAATGGTGCTTGTGGCATTTGCCGCTGTCGCCTGACCTCCGGCGCCATTGATTACCGGGGCCGTCACCCCTACGGTTTAAACCCGGGCCTGCAAGCCGACGGCTGGATACTTCCCTGCATCGCCTACCCTAAAACTCATGTAAAACTAGCGGACTTGCGATTTTCGGATAAAGCCTGAGACCGGGTTACCGCGTCAGACAGTCGTCCAATTTCAATCAGTGCACGCCGTTTCAACAACTAACGGCTTCACCAAGCTTACATTCAGTTCCGTTTTCGGCCAGTTTTTATCTCTTTTCGGGTTACACTGATCCTCGTGAACTGAGGACAATATTGTGACTGACCGCCACTACCAACAAGCCCGACTCGCACGCGACCACCGCTTCGATGGCCGGTTTTTTGTCGCGGTCAAAACTACGGGTATCTACTGCAGACCGATCTGTCCGGCCCCATCACCGAAGGAACAGAACGTCCGCTATTTCGAGACCGCCATCGCCGCCGCCAATGCAGGTTTTCGCCCTTGTCTGCGCTGCAGGCCAGACAGTGCCCCGGCCTCCTGGGCCTGGAAAGGCACCGACACCACGCTGGAACGGGCAATGCGGTTGATTGATGACGGAGCCTTGATAAACGGCAGCGTAACCGGCCTCGCTGACCGGCTCGGCATCAGCAGCCGGTACCTCGGTCAGTTGTTTCAGCGCTCTGTTGGCACCAGCCCAAAACAATACAGCCTGTACCAACAGGTGCTGTTCGCCAAAAGCTTACTGCAGCAGACGGACCTGCCGATTACCCAGGTGGCCCTGGCTTCCGGATTCAACAGCGTGCGTCGCTTCAACGATTGCTTTGCCAGCGTTCTTCGAATGACGCCGCGTTCGTTGCGACGCCCGGCTGGCAGCCGATCTCAAGAGCCTGGTATCCGCCTGTTCCTGAGCTACCGCCCACCTTACGACTGGGCGGCGTTGCGCGACTTTATGCAAACCCGGTTAATAGAAACGCTGGAATGGTGCGGCGATGACTACTATGGCCGCACCTTTAGTCTAACCAACGGCGCCTCCGGTCGCTTTACCGCCTGGCACCGGCCCGAACGCTTTGGCTTTGAGGTCAGCCTCGAATTCAGTCAGCCTGTGGCCTTGTTGCCAGTGGTGCGTACGACGCGCCGATTGCTGGATCTCGATGCCGATAGCAGCACCATCGACGCGCACCTGGCGCCGATTCAGGCCCAATTGGGTCCGGAACGGCCGGGATTGCGCTTGCCTGGCACCTGGGATGCCTTCGAAGCGGGTATTCGCGCGATTCTCGGGCAGCAAATCAGCGTGGCAGCGGCGCGCAATCTGGTTCGACAATTGGTAGCCGAGCACGGCGAATTGTTGCCCGGGCAAGGCCATGAGCACCGCCTGTTTCCAACCCCGGCAACACTCGCCCAAAGCGATTTGATGACCTTGAAAATACCCGGCCGCCGACGCCAGAGCCTGATCGATTTCGCCCGTTTCTTCGACACTCAGCCCGAACAGGCCGCAGACCCGGAGCACTGGCTGGCACTCGGCGGTATCGGCCCCTGGACGGTGAATTACGCACGCATGCGCGGGCTGGGCGACAGCGACATCTGGCTGGGGTCTGATCTTGGCGTGAAAAAAGCGCTGGGTCAGGCGAATGGCGCATGGCAACCGGCTGACGCCTCCCCCTGGCAAAGTTACCTGACCTTTTATATGTGGAGTCTGCTATGAAACCCCTTTACCAGAGTTTACTGCCCACGCCCATTGGCACCGTGCGCATTTTGGCGAATGACGAGGCTGTTACTCGTATCGATTTCGTCGACGAGGGTGACCCTTCGGCGTTTCCCGAAAACGATGTGACCCTTAGGGCCCGACAACAGGTGAGCGATTATTTCGATGGCAAGCGTCAGTCTTTCGACTTGCCGCTGGCACCTGCTGGCACAGAGTTCCAGCAGGCCTGCTGGCAGGCTCTGGTGCAGATTCCCTACGGCGAAACCCGCTACTACGCCGAGCAGGCCCGGGTCATTCAGCGCCCGAGCGCGGTGCGCGCTGTCGGGGCCGCCAACGGTGCCAACCCGATCTCCATCGTTGTGCCCTGTCACCGGGTAATCGGGAAGAGCGGTCACCTCACTGGTTACGCCGGGGGTATGCAGCGCAAAGCCTGGCTACTGGCTTTGGAGCGGGGGGCTGTAGCCGCTGGTCAGTGACTCCGGCAGCGGTACCACACCAACAGCACGCTGATAAAAACCCAGTCGACAATCACTTCCCGGTCCCAGGCTTTGGCCGGGGCCAGCTCGTACCCTTCGGCAATCGGGGGGATGGCGGGTAAGTCAGACAGTGCAACAATCAGGTCGGCCATGTTCAGGGTCCTGCTACCGTTAGAGTTCGTCAATTTAACAGCCTTATAGCCCGGTTTGGAAACCCGAACCATTGCGCATTGAATGAACTCAAGATGAACACCACGGCCGAAAAATCAAAAAGATGACCAGTTGCACTCGCCCCGCGCCTGAGCCTGCCGGATAATGCTCGCATTGACGCAGCACCCGGCCTTCATTTCTGTTCCAGCCGGGAGACAAGGAGACTCCGATATGCGCGCCACCGCTTTTGTTTTCATGCTAACCATTGCCCCCTGGGCCTGGAGTGAAACCCAGCCCGAGCCGGTCAGTGTGACCACTACCGCCGTTGCCGGCAGTCAGACCGGCGCTTGCAATCTTGCCTTTGGACAAGCCGAAGACGACGCCCGGGCACAAATGGGCACCGACGACACGGTGCTCCTTGAACTGGTCAGCCGCACCGATGAGCGGCTCGGCACCACTGACGACGGGCACTTTGAATGCCAGGTGGAAACGTTATGGATTGAACGGCTGCCCCTGGCCGCAGAGCAACCCGAGCTGGAGACTATTAACGAAGACCCGCTGCGCCTGGGTGCGCTCGAATCCATCGACGGACGCTATCAGGCAGAGTGCCGTGCCAGCCGTCGCGGTGAAGCCTGCCGTGAACAGATCGAAGCCGAGGCGGCAGATGCTCTACTGAACCGCCTGTTGCAACGCGAAGGTCTGACCAATAACGACCTGGCGCTGGAATCCGACGGTTTCGAAGGCAGCCAGACGTTCTATTACGACCAATCTGACCTGACACTGACTATGGATGGTACCTTCTATTTCATCCGGGTCGCCCCGAGCACGCGTACTAGCGAAACCCTTGAACCCGCAGGCACCCGAGGTGAACTCAGCCGAACCACACCGCCCGAGCCCGGCCCGATGGATAACCTGGACATCACCCTATTCTACACCTGGGACGGCAACGACAGCGCCAGCCAGGATGACCTGGCCCTCAGCGCTCGTCGCTGGGGCGTCGGGCTCTGGGTCGACAACCGCATTGGTGTATCAGCCTTCTGGGGCGATGAACGAGCTGGCATTGCCGATTCGCGCGGCAACGTCCAAAACGCCGGCGACCGCTACGACATTCGCGGTGTGGGGGTCGGCTACCGTGTGTTCGACAACCGCTCCATCACCCTGGAAAACATGCTGCACTACGTTGATGCCCAACCCTATTCAACCACTAACCTGGACCCGGACTGCGCTGCCTGTACACCGCGCAGCTATGAAGCAGACGATTATTTTCAGGCCACTGTGAATCTAAAAACCAACAACGAAGGCCTCAACCTGGGCTGGATGCTGACCTGGAAATTGCGCGACGACCTGACCCAGTTCGACAGCCTCTCCGGCGGCTGGTACGTCGAGCTGCAGTTTTAACTCAAGTTTCGGAGTTCGCTACAGATTAGCGACGGGTGGCCGGGCTGCTCTTGCGGGGGTATCTGAGGCATGGATGCCGAAGTTAAGCCTACATGGAGGTATTCACGGCGCCCCCGCAAGAGCAGCCCGGCTATCCGTCGCGGGCTCATGGCACTGCAGCCAACTCGAACTCCGAAACTTGAGTTTTAGGCTTTACTCGCCCACCACCAATCGCTAGCCTAGCCCGCTCATTTTTTTGCTGACGAGTGTGTGATGTCATCTGAAACCCGGGCGCTGTGCTATGCACTTGCCGCTGTACTGTTGTGGTCGACCGTGGCCACAGCATTCAAAGTTGCTCTGGGGTTTGTAACCGTCAGTCAATTGATGTTCGGGGCTTCGGTTTTTTCCGTGATCGCACTGGCAGCTACGTTGCACGTTCGGGGTGAACTGCGCCAGGCGTTGCAGCGTTTCTGGTCTGATCGTGCCGCCGCCTTTCGGCTGGGGCTAGTCAATCCGGTTCTTTACTATGCCGTCTTGTTCGAAGCCTACGACCGCCTGCCAGCCCAGGTCGCCCAACCGGTTAATTACACCTGGGCAATCACTCTGGCGCTACTCTCAGTACCCTTTCTCGGCCACAAGCTGACCCGCTGGGATCTGATCGGCATGCTGCTTGGCTATTCCGGCGTGGTGTTCATTTCACTGGCAGGCAAAAACATTTCCGGCACACTCGATGGTTTTGGGCTATTTCTGGCTCTGTTCTCAACCCTGCTCTGGGCCGGCTACTGGCTGTTGAACGCCCGCGACCCGCGGCCGCCGATCATCGGCCTGTTTCAGAATTTCAGCTACGCCTTACCGCTGCTACTTATTTGGATGCTGGTCACCGACGGCATGCCCGCACTGAACAGCTGGCAACCCTGGGCAGCCCTGGCCTATGTCGGCGTGTTCGAAATGGGCGTTACTTTTGTGTTCTGGCAATTGGCGATGCACTACACCAACAACGCCAGCCGCATCGGCACACTGATCTTCCTGTCGCCTTTCATCAGCCTGTTCCTGATTCACTTCGTGCTCGGCGAACCGCTGCAACTGATGACCTTTGGCGGGCTAGGTCTGATTATCGCGGGGCTCTGGTTGCAGCAGCAGATGGCTCGACGGGAGGCGCGACGCTAGCCTTCTTCAACCGTCTTGAATAGCTGAAACCCCCGCGCTTCGTAATTGGCACGTGCATTGGGGTGATCGCCCGAGCAGGTATGTAACCAAACCCGTTTTGGCAGATTGCCATGTTCATCAGCAAATGCCCAAGCCAGATGCAGCGCTTCAGTCAGAAAGCCAGACCCAAGCCCCTGGCCAATAAAAGGCCGCGCCAGGCCGAAGTTTTCGATCTCGATCTGATGGCCTTCACCATCTATCAACGGCTGGCGCACCACCTCGACATAACCTGCCGGACTGCCTTGCACGTACAGCACCCAGGTGCGAACCTCGGGGCGCTCAACCTGGGCTTGCCAGCGCTCCAGCGACCAACGGTTCTTTTCGGTCCAGTCCCAGTCTTCACCGACCAGCTGATACAAAAACCGGTTAAACACCGCCTGCTGAATTTCAGCCTCGACCAGCACCGCATCGGGGTGGTCGAGCCGCTTTCCCGTCACCGCTTCGGGCGAACGCATCTCCAGATGCCAGACAATCATCCGAACAGCTGCTTGTTGCTAACCACGATACCGGTTTCATCAGCGTAGAGGTACATGCCGGGCTCGATTGTCTGGCCAGCGAAGGTAACCGACACGTCAACATCACCCAATCCCTTTTTATCGGTTCTGACGGGAATGCTGGCCAACGCCCGCACACCGATGGGCATGCGCTGCAGTTCATGAATGTCGCGCGCGCAGCCGTTGATGACAACGCCCTGCCAGCCGTGGTTGACCGCATCGAGTGCGATCTGATCGCCAATCAGCGCCTTGGACAGCGACCCACCGCCATCGACCACCATGACTTTGCCATCGCCATCGGTACCGGCCAATTCTTTAACGCGGGAATTGTCTTCAAAGCACTTAACCGTCACCACCTGACCAAAAAACGCTGGCTTGCCACCAAAGTTTTGAAACAGCGGTTCGAGTACCAGCACATCATCGGGGTTGTCATCACATAAATCGGGTGTGTTCCACATTGGCTATTGACTCGCTTTCTATGGCAATGAATGATCGCAAACGTGCTAGCCAGGCTAACCAAAAAGAGTGAATCAGCCCCAGCTTACGTAAACAGGAGAATGAGTGCCATCGTGACTTTCCGTGACACCGTGATACCCGAATGCCAGACCGGCTCTAACCGGAGAACGGCCTCATGCTGACCACAGAGCGCCTTGTTCTGGTCAGCCCCGAGGTCATCAAAGCCCCGGCTCTGCTCGACTATCATCTACAAAACGCAGACCATTTTGCCCAAGCAGGCGGCACATTGCCAGAGTCACTCGGCATCTGCCGACAACGCCTCAAAGCGGAAACCACCCTGTGGCATAACGACCGCTCCTACCGCTTTTATGGCCTGCTTGAAGGTAAGCTGATTCTGGATGTGAGCCTGAGCAACCTGGTACGCGGCGTATTCCAGGGCGCCCACCTGGGTTACAAGATCGCCGAAGCACACACTGGCCAGGGCCTGATGACTGAAGCCGTCGACACCGTGGTTAACCATGCCTTCACCCGGCTGCGGCTGCACCGGATAATGGCCAACTACCAGCCATGGAACACTGCCAGCGGTCGTATTCTGGACAAACTCGGGTTTGAACAGGAGGGGCTCGCCAAAGACTATTTGTATATCAACGGCCAGTGGCGGGATCACATTTTAACATCGAAAACCAACCCAGAGTTCCAGTTTTCGCCGCGATGAAAGATCAACAAAGAGACTGATATGCCAATCTCACCAGCATCTGCATCAACTTGCGGTTGGCCATTGCGAGGGCTTGCATCCGGTTGTTTCGTAAAAAAACGCGAACGGTATTCACCTTATGTGGAGCTCCACATAAAGCACACTACTTACAATTCTACTGTTTCATCTGCCATGGCCATTTACCCGACATTTCGACTTCCAGGGTCAGGCTCAGGAATGTTCGAATAAGTACAACGATAGCCAGAACCCCTATTGTTTCAAAGGTCAGCTCAACCGCCACAGTATAAATGATGTCCGATGCGATAAGAAATTCAAGTCCAAGCAAAATGCCACGGCCCAATAATTGACGGACCTCCTGATAAATTGAATCTTTTTCTTCTTTCTTAAGAATCCTGATTGCTGCATTAAACAAGGCATATATCGCATACAGCGTAATAGCGCCGATTCCAATTCCCTCAATAATTGCAGCGCACCAAGCTGCTGCAGGTGCAATAAAGTCATTCATATCAAAACCTCATGTGCCTATGAATGCCAACAACACTAACAACAGTGAACTTTGACATAAGCAGACTGGACACCCACCTCAATTGTCGTGATTTCTCCATATTAACTACAAGATAGCAATGGTTACCTCAGGTGGATGTCACATCATATTGAGGTTATAGGTTATAGGTGCAGTAGTTCTAAGGGAAGCAATATAAAAAGACCTGCTATCACTAAAAACGAACCTACCACCCGACTAACCTGCTGTGCCCAGGGAAACAGCTTCTCACTCAAAAAATAAAGGGTTAATCCGGCCATCCACAGCAGTTGCATCACACCACCAACAAACATCAGCAACATCAATGCCCAGCAGCACCCAGTACAGAAAGCACCGTGTCGAACGCCCATCAGGAAAGCACCAGACACCCCACCGCGCCACTCGGTCATCAGAAAACTCAAGGGCGAACGGCATTTGCTCAGGCAGATCTGTTTCAGCCCACTGAACTGGAACAGGCCCGCGATGATGAGAAAAATACCCCCCAGCGATGGAACGACCTGACCCTTCATGGCGTTGAGTAAAGCACTCTGATGCAAACCCCACTGCATTAGGGCCGCTACCACTGCAAAGCCCAGCCAAATACTCAGATACCCGGCGATGAAGAATCCGGTCGGAACCGTGAGCATGCCTTTGGATTCCTGCTGTTGGCGTATTTTAGTATAGGTCAGGATCATCGGAGTGGCACTCGGCAGCATCATCGCCACCATCATGACGCTCCACATCAGGAGACTGGTCGCCAGCAGGGTTAAGCCCCTATCATCCGGAGCACCCATGTTCATAGTGCTGTGAGCTCCCATGTTCATGAGGTAAATCCATGCAAGCAAGGTGATCAACAGTAAGGCGGCGCCTATCAGGGCCTGCTCTACTGAACGCATTCGAACCATTGTCATGTCCATCGTGGCACTCCTCCCTCTGGTTCCTATGGCCCGGCATATGCGAAGGGCGAGTAAAATGCCGTGCGCTCGCTTAGTTCGACATTAATTCCGTGGGCCTGGTGACGCAGTGAGCGGGAATTCGCCACGACCAGCGTTTGACCCGGTGCAACAGCCAGAGGGTGATTTTGGATGGTAACGTCTTGACCACCCTGGCCTTCAATCGCGGCGATATCGGCTTCCGCATTCTCGCCGATTGACAGATGCCGCCGTCCTTGTTCCACCTCAAAACGAATCGGCAGTGTCTCCACGCCGGCCACATCGGAAATCAACGAGGCCAGCATGGCGGGGTGACCGCCTGCCTGACCACCAAAGATCGATCCCAGTGCCTCAGACTGGCGTTCATCCGCACGCTGATCGAGATAGAGCACCACTTTCCAGTTGCCCTCGGCCATAGGGCCTGGTGAATTCAGAGCCACCGCGACGTTAAGGTCATCGAGCGATACCTCACCAAATTTTCCAGTCTTGATATGCCAGCCGACCAGTGCTGAACAGTCTCCCTCCGTTGGTGCACCCAGATAGATGCAAGGGCAGGCGCCTGAGCAGCTGCAGCTTTCAAGGTAGTCTCCGGCCATGGTCCATTGTGTGGTCATCATTTCACTCCTTTTATGTTTAAGAATTATTTTTTACAGCGATACATGTATAGCGCCAATCGGGACAAGAGGGGTGATGAACAGATGAGAATTTTGTGAGAATTTCGGTATCGACTGGTTGCAAACTAAAGTAACTGCAGGTGTGGCCTAAAAGGCCTATCCTTGTTCGGAACACGAGGGGAACCCTATGGCACAGCGGATGTCCGATCTCTTGGCGATAAAGGCACAGCAGGCGTTTGTCGGTCGCGATGCTGAGCTGGAGGTTTTACGGTCCCTTTTGGCTCAACAGGGGCCACGAATGGTGCACATCCATGGCATTGCCGGAATCGGTAAAACATCGCTACTGGCGAGGTTCGCTACCGAGGCCAGAGCCTCAGGCGCTGTTGTTGTCCGGCTTGACTGTCGCCAGATTGAACCAACAGCCTCTGGCTTATTAAGGCAATTAGGGTTGGCGATTGGGGGCGAGCCACCAGATGCCGACGCACTTGCTGTTCGTCTGGGCGGGTTGGGGGCCGTTGTTGTACTGACCTTTGACACCGTAGAGGTATTCAGACTGCTCGATACCTGGTTACGGCAAGTGTTCGTACCGATGCTTCCAGAAAACGTCAGGGTACTCTTTCTGGGCCGGGAACCACCTTCCAGTGCCTGGCAGGCAATACCAGGCTGGGGGAGCCTGCTTCAATCACTGTCTTTAAAACCCCTGAGCGAACCAGAGGCAAACCAATTACTGCTTAAACTGGGAGTAAACAACGAAGAGTCATTATTCTTTGCTCAGTCCACACATGGACATCCTCTTGCGTTAACGCTCGTGGCTGCCGCCTTTAGGAATGAACCGTCTGGTCGCTGGCTGCGCGCAACTCCCGTGCAATATGCGCTTGAAGAGCTAGCCCACCTGTTTCTGACCGACGTGGGTGACGCGAGTACCCGACGTGTTCTGGAAGGTGCTTCGGTTACCCGACGAGCAACCGTTTCTTTGCTGGGAGCACTGTTCCCGGATCTTGCGCCACTCGATGCTTACGAGCGGCTGAGTCAACTCCCGTTCGTGGACAACGCCAGTGATGGACTCATCATCCATGATGCCGTGCGGGAAGCCATCACTCGCTCTTTGCATGCCAATGACCCCAGTCGCTATCTTGAGTACCGGCGCGCCGCCTGGCGCCAACTGAATAGTGAAGCGGAGGCTGCCGGCAGTGACGATCTGTGGCGGTATACCGCGGATATGTTGTATTTGATCGAGAATCCGGTTGTTCGGGAAGCATTCTTTCCCACTACCGCTCCGCCACTCATCGTAGAGCAGGCAAAACCAAGCGACGATGAAGCCATCACGCAGATCATTCACAGGCACGATGGGCGGGTAGCTGCCACCGCCCTGCTATTGTGGTGGCATCGCCTGCCACAGGCCTTTTCCGTTGTGCGAAACAGAGAGAGAACAGTGGTAGGTCTGTCCTGTAAGTTGCGATCGGATGCGATTGAGCCAACCTGGGCACAGGATGATCCCGTGATTGCCAATTGGTGTGACCATCTCAGTCAAAAACCCATGGCGGCGGGCGAAATTGCCTTATATTGCCGCCGCTGGTTGAGCATTGTCGGAGGAGACTCACCGAGCGAGGTACAAGCAGCTGTATGGCTCGATTTAAAGCGTACGTACATGGAGCTTAGGCCCGGGTTGCGTCGAGTCTACCTGACGGCGTGCAATCTGGCTGCTTACCTATCGGTTGCACAGCGTCTGGGCTTCACGTTGTTGCCAGAATACGGGATCGAACTTGATGGACATCATTACCCAACTGCCATGCTGGACTTTGGACCTGGTTCAGTCGACGGGTGGCTGAGTGACCTGGCTGCCGCTGAACTGGGGGTGCAACACGCTGATGACCTGATTGATGTCGACGCTCGCGAACTGGTATTGGTCAGTGGACGAGTGTCCCTGACGCCACTGGAGTTTGGAGTGATTCATCACCTGCACGCGAAACAAGGCAAGGCGGTATCTCGGCGAGATTTGTTACGAGACGTTTGGGGCACGACGTACGAGGGTGGCAGCAACGTCGTGGATGCAGTTGTTCGCACGTTAAGACGTAAACTTGGCAAGCAGTCTGCGCAGTTAGAAACCGTGACAGGGGTTGGCTATCGGTTGAAACCTAAAAGGCTCTGATTAAGCAATACTCAGCCGGACACTTTTCGATGCTCCCCAAGCTACACCTTTCCACCCGGTAAAAGCCGGTCTATATTAGCCTCGGTTTCAACAGACTGGGGCTGGGAGGATACAGTATGTCTAACATGATTCTATTGGGCACCCGCAAGGGAACTGTCATATTCGATCGCATCAATGCCGGTTGGCGCCCCCGCCCAATCACGCATTCGGGCATTCCTGTTTGTTACGCAACCCGTGATCCGCGTGACGGCACCCTATGGGCCTCGCTGGACCATGGTCACTGGGGACCGAAACTGTCTCGTTCGCGCGATGAAGGCGATACCTGGGAGGAAGTCTCCTCGGTTAAATACCCCCAGGGCGCACGCCACATAGTCCAATACCTTCCCACCCCCGATTTCGATCCGGAAGCGCCAACCGGCCAGCCTAAATATGCCGATGCCTCCGTGTACAAGATTTGGAATATTGCGTTCGGCGATGACAGCCAACCTGGTCGGATATACGCTGGTACCATCCCGGGCGGTTTGTTCGTCAGTGACGATGGTGGTGACAGCTGGGAACTCAACCGCCCCCTGTGGAACCATGAGACCCGGGGTGGTGACCTGTTCGCGGGCGAAGCCACGAGTGAAAACCTGTGGGGCGGCACTCCGGCGAGCATCGATTATGGCGTGTTTGAGCCCGGAATCCATTCGATCATCGTCGACCCTCGCGACCCCAACCATCTGTATGTGGCGGTGTCCTCTGCGGGAGTCATCGAGACGACCGACGGAGGCCAGACCTGGGCAGGGAGTAGCCACGGTATGCTGATGGATTATTTGCCCGACCCGGCCGTGGAGTGGGGTCATGATCCGCATTTCGTGACGCAGTGTCCCGGGCAGCCGGACCACCTCTGGCAACAGAATCACTGTGGCGTTTTCTACAGCGACGACGGTGCCCAAAACTGGCACAAAGTCAGCATGCCGGATAAGGGCGTGCACTTCGGCTTCCCCATAGCAGCGGATGCGAACGATGGACGGACCGCCTGGGTCGTACCAGCGCGAGCGGATTCAGAACGAATGGCAATTGACGGTGGGCTGTTTGTCGCCCGAACAACCGATGGCGGCCAGTCCTGGCAATCGTTCCGCAAGGGCCTGCCTCAGGAAAGCGCCTACGATATAGTTTTAAGGCATGGGCTGGATGCATCGGGCGACTGCCTCTGTTTTGGCAGCACGACCGGCAATGTTTACCTGTCGGAAGACCGCGGTGAAACCTGGCAATGCCTGGGGAATAATCTACCACCAGTCTATTCGGTACGATTTGGCTGAGCATTATGACGACCGTTCAAATGACGTCGCATCTCTACCGGTACTTTCCGCAACTGGAGAACCAAACGGTCAAGGTACCAGCTGGTCCGGTATCGGAAGTCCTGCGGGCAGTCAACGAGATCGCCCCGGGTTTCACCGACTACGTTCTCGATGACCAGGGTGGTTTGCGTCGGCACGTGCATCTGGCCATCAATAACACGCTGGTGGTCGACAGAAAAACACTCTCAGATCATGCTCTGGATGGAGGGACTGTCTATATATTCCAGGCGTTGAGCGGTGGCTGAGTGGTGACCGGAATAGATTATGAACCGACGCCCAGGTCAAAAAAGCGCGGACGAAGCAAGCCGAGTATCATTCACTGATGGTCGATAGAAAGACACTCTCAGACCGAGTTCAGGATGATGGTACCGTCTATATATTTCAGGCCTTGAGTCGCGGCTGAATAGCGCTCATCCTCTTTGCTTTAGCAGGGGCCGGTCAAGTCGCTAACCGGCTCCGCTGCCTGACGTCAGTAGATACGTTATTATAGGCGTTGCCCTGCTTTTTCCCCTGAACGATGCTTATATAGGTCACAGTGACGGCCTTTGTTATGCAGATGCGTTCGAGAATACGTAATTTCTATGCAATTCACCGTCGAGATTAAAATTTAGTTCACCGACAATTTCAAAGCCTAGATTGCGATAAAAATTGATCGCCTGGTGATTATTTACCCAAGTGGATAGCCAATATGGTGCACCAAGTTGAGTTTCTATTTCACTTAGCAATTTCTTTCCAATTCCTTGGCCTTGGAAATGTTCTGATACATACAAGGTTGTTACTTCATAACCGTATGCTTCACCATTAAAGGTTGACTTAAGATCAACTGAAATAAATCCAACAAGATGCTCATTTATTATATAGACCCACAACTCACATAAAGAATTATTGAGTAATTCCTGGAAATGACTCTCGGTAAAAGTAGAAAGTGCATAATGGGAAATCTGCGCTCTCATCCCTTCTGTAGCGTAGGTCTGTAGCCAGACTTGAAGCGACAACGCGGCTAAGTCGAGGCAATCACTTTTTATCGCTTTTCTAATCATTAAGAGAACTTTCCATATAGCTACAACACCGCCAGTATATCCATAAAAGCAAAGAAAAGGGGCGGCTTTGAACTGGAGACCAAGCCTAACGCTGTGCGCCGAACAGGTATTACCTAACGACTCGGCTACCATACGTTTCGGCACTCTGAACTTGCACCACTTTCACGGACTCGGTATGAACGCGCTTTAGGTTAGCTACCGCCCGGCCGGTTACAAAGCACACCAAGGTAGAAAGTAAATTGTGCAATTAACATGGCACTCGATCATTAATTTGGCCAGTAAAAAACTCTCAGTGGTATCGTTTGCGCCCCCTCTGCTTTCGTGCCCCTTGCACCATCGGCCCAGAAGAGGAAAATATGCCCCATCCAACCCACCGCCGCGAGGCCCCCATCCCATGTCATACCTTATGCCAGCCCTAATCGGTCATCGGGGCGTTGCCAGTGAAGCACCCGAGAATACAGCCATTGGTTTGAAGCGCAGTAAGTTGCTGGGCATTAAATGGGTGGAGCTGGATGTCACCCAGGCTGGAGACGGCAGCCTGGTAATGATGCACGATGAAACCCTGGAGCGGTTTGGCGGGTTGCCGGAGCCTATCAGTAGGATGGACCGGGAAACACTAATGGAGGTGGACGCGGGCACCTGGTTTTCGCCGGTATTCGCGGGTGAGCCCTTGTTGTTTCTGGATCAGGCGCTGGATCTGGTGAAGACGCTGGGGTTGGGGTTGAATCTTGAGATCAAGGTGAACCCGGGTCTACCGGTGGAGCAACTGGTTGATGCAGTGATGGCCACCGATGGGTTGGATGCGCTGCACCGGGGTGAGCGGTTGGTGATTTCCAGCTTTGATCATACCGCCCTGGCCCGCGTTGCGCAGCAGAAGCCAGATTGGGCGTTGGGGGCTTTGTATGAGAGGGTCACCGAACAGTGGGCAGAGAGCCTGGTTGGCTTTACGCCTTACAGCATTCATACCGATTTCGAAACGCTTACGCCTGAGCTGGCGGCGGATATTCGGGCGAAGTATCCGCTGTATTGCTATACGGTGAATGACCCTATTACCTTTCAGCGCCTGCTGGATAAAGGCGTGAACGGGGTCTTTTCAGACCGTGCCCACGCGCCGGATATGCGGGCTTTAGTAGAGGCTGGCTGACCGAGCGGGATAGAATAAAGCCGGCCACAATGAACAACACACTCACCACCGTTGCCGATGCGCTGGCCTTGCTCAGCATTGCCTTGGTGAGAAGACGGCAGCCACGTATGATGGGTCGGTAGATCCCTAATAACCATTCAGAACAGGACACCGACTCGATATGCTGACAATGATCCGTGGCGCGCACCTTTTGGCACCCGAGGACCAGGGCATTCAGGATGTGCTGATTGCCGCCGGCACCATCATCGCCATCGGCACTGATCTGAACTTATCTGGCACCGTTGATGTAGAGGTTATCGACGCCCGGGGCCAATACTTGACTCCGGGTCTGGTCGATACCCTCACGCACATCACTGGCGGCGGCGGCGAAGGTGGCTTTCACACCCGCACCCCGGCCATGGAATTCAGCGATGCCATTGGTGGCGGTGTCACCACCGTAACCGGTGTACTCGGAACCGATGCGATCTCAAGAACCCTGCCTGATCTGCTCGCCAGGGCAGCGGGGCTCGAAGCCGAGGGCCTGAGCGTGGTGTGTCATACCGGCTCCTACCAGGTGCCGGTGCGCACCCTAACCGGCAGCGTGCAACAGGATATCATGGTGATCGAACGGTTTATCGGTGTCGGCGAAGTGGCCATAGCGGATCATCGCGGTAGCCAGCCTTCGTGGCAGGAACTGGCGCGCATTGGCGCCGAAGCCCGGGTGGGTGGTTTGCTGAGCGGCAAAGCAGGAATCGTCAGTATTCATGTTGGGGATGCCAGTGAAGGCCTGTCGTTGTTGTTCGAAGTCGCCAACCAGTCGAACATACCGCTCAGCCAATACTACCCGACGCACATGAACCGCTCGCCCGAGCTGCTGCAGGATGGTCTGCGCTTCATTAAAGGCGGCGGCAGCATCGACTTTACCGCCAGCCACACGCCAGAGATTCTGGAAGCTGGCGAGATCAAATGCGCCCACGCACTGAAAGTCGCCCTGGACCAGGGTGCCGACGAAAACCGCCTGACCTTTAGTACTGATGGCCACGCCAGCCTGCCGCAGTTCAATAAGGAAGGTATACTCGAGAGCCTGAAGGTCGGTGCCATGGATGCCATGCTGAGCGAATATCGCGATGCTGTGCTGGAAGAAGGCATCAACCACAGCATCGCGCTCAAAGCCGTCACCGCCAACCCGGCCAGGGTATTGAAGCTGCCCAGAAAAGGCCGCCTGGTCCAGGGTTGCGATGCCGACCTGTTGTTGCTCGATAAAGACAGCCTGACATTGCGACGCGTAATGGCCAAGGGCGACTGGTGCTTCGCCGACGGTAAATACCTCAAGAAAGGCACTTTCGATCGTTAAGTAACGGTTGGTCCAGCGAATCTGGTTCCAAATAACAACACTGTTTTCCAAATATCAACAATGTCCCACCGCGGAGAGTATCAGGTGACACAACGCATTGGTTTTATCTTACTGCCCGGATACTCCTCCATGGCTTATGTATCCGCCATGGAGCCTTTGCTGGTGTGCAATGAACTGACCGGTGAAGACGCCTTCAGCACCTTTACCGTGGCGCTTTCCGGCAATAAGACCTTCTCCAGCCTCGGCAACCGCATGGACACCGATTTTAACCTGAATGACGCACCCGAAGCGGACGTTTGGGTGGTCGCCGGCACCTCACCGGCCCGACACCCCGCCACGCCGGGGCTCGATGCCTTTCTACTGGCACTGCCCACCCGCAGTTCGTTGGGCGGGCTGGCCTCCGGCACCTATGTGCTGGCTCGGCTGGGTCTGGTGAACGGCTATCGGGCCGTAGTGCACTGGCTTAGTTATGACGAGTTGCTGAAGGAACACAAATCCATACTGCTGGCCTCAGAACAGTTCTGCATCGACCGAGACCGGCTAACCTGTCGGGGCGGCAGCTCCAGCCTGGATATGATGCTGATGTGGATCGCCCGCAACATCAGCGCCGAAACCGCCGAAGCCGTGTCACGCCATTTTGTGAACGAACGCCTCGGCATCCCTTCCGATACCGTGCCGCAGCAACTGAGCGAGCGCACCCGCGCCGAACAGCCCAAGCTCGCCGAAGCGCTGGAGCTGATGGATGCCAACATCGAAGAACCGCTGACCACTGACGACATCGCCTTTCACGTCAAAATCAGCCGTCGTCAGCTGGAACGGCTGTTCAAAAAACACCTGAACGCCGTACCGAGCCGTTACTACCTGCAAATCCGACTCGAAAAAGCACGCAACAAGCTGCTTTCCTGCTCGGAGAGCATTGCGGAAATCGGCCTGAGTTGCGGCTTCTCCTCCGGCGCTCACTTCTCAACCGCCTATCGCAACCAGTACGGCCTAACCCCGTCTGAAGACCGAAGCTTGCATCAGAAGATGTCGATCGATAAGTAATTTAATAAAGCAGTCATCACTAGGAAATTCCTAGCTGTTCAACCCCGAGATCAACCAGGACCACCGGGTGCGCCTGCTGAAGGCCGTTAGACAACAGGGATGTTATCTCCGAGCCCCCAGGGAAGGGTTCACGGCGTGCCTTCAGTAGGCGTACCCGGTGGTCCGACTGGCACACCGCGATAGCAATCAGCCAATCAAATTGTCCGGAGGAATTTCCGACTCATGGCACAATAGGCAGTTCAGACGATATAACCGCGTGTCGCACCCCCGTAACCCTTCAGCCCCGACTTTCTCTATGATAGACACCATAGCGTTCCCGCCGATTGAAACCGGTCGGCAGGCAGAACGACCCCGATAACCGGGTTGCATCGCCAAACTCACAGGCGCCAACCCCAACCAGTGGAAATCGAGATGAGCGATATTACCAGAGCACAATTTGATGACGTCATGGTCCCGAACTACGCTCCGGGCAAAATCATCCCTGTAAAGGGCAAGGGCTCACGCGTTTGGGATCAGGAAGGTCGCGAATTCATCGACTTCGCTGGTGGCATTGCCGTCAACGCCCTGGGTCACGCCCACCCGGCTCTGGTCGAAGCACTGACTACCCAAGGCCAGAACCTCTGGCACCTGGCCAACGTGATGACCAACGAACCGGCCATCGCCCTGGCTAAACGCCTGACCGAGCTGACCTTTGCCGACAAAGTATTCTTCTGCAACAGCGGTGCCGAAGCCAACGAAGCCGCACTGAAACTGGGCCGTCGCCATGCCTTCCTGAATTACGGCCCGGAGAAGAACGAAATCATCTCCACCCATGGCTCCTTCCACGGTCGTACCCTGTTCACCGTATCGGTTGGTGGCCAGCCCAAGTACAAGGAAGGCTTCGAGCCAACCCCGGGCGGCATCAGCCACGTGCCCTACAATGACCTGGAGGCCATGGCCGCCCAGATTTCCGACAACACCGCCGCGGTTATCATAGAGCCGATTCAGGGTGAAGGCGGCGTTACGCCGGGCAAAAAAGAATACCTCGAAGGCGTACGTGCTCTGTGCGATAAGCACAATGCCCTGCTGATTTTCGATGAAGTGCAAAGCGGCGTTGGCCGTACCGGCGAACTCTACGCGTATCAGAAATACGGTGTCGTACCGGACATTCTTTCAACGGCCAAAGCACTCGGCGGTGGCTTCCCGATCGGTGCCATGCTGACCACTGACAAATGCGCTGAAAGCCTGGGCATCGGCACTCACGGTTCTACTTACGGCGGCAACCCTCTGGCTTGTGCAGTGTCATTGGCGGTCGTCAACGAAATCACCAGGCCGGGCGTACTCGATGCGGTTGAAACCAAAGCACAACGCATCCGTGATGGCCTGAAAAAGATCAATGACCAGTACGGTATCTTCAAGGAAGTACGCGGCATGGGCTTGTTGCTCGGCGCAGAACTGACTGAAGACTGGGCCGGTCGTGCCAAGGATTTCCTCGGTGCGGCATTGGATGAAGGTCTGATGATGCTGGTAGCCGGCCCGAATGTGTTGCGCTTTACACCGTCGCTGATTATTCCGGATGCCGACATCGACGCAGGCCTAGCGTGTTTCGAAAAAGCCGTTGCCAAGCTGGTTAGCTAAGTAAAACCTCAAGTTCGGAGTTCGGGTATGCGTTGGTGCCAGGAGTCCGTGTCAGGCACCGGGTGTACCTATCCGGGGCCGGCGCAAACCCATCCATGGGGCCTAGACTGCAGCATCCCTGCTGCAGACTTCCCCGGATAGGTACACCCGGCACCTGACACTCAATTGGTTGCGAACTCCTAAACTTGGGTTCGCAATAGGCTAGCGATTGGTGGCCGGGTTGCTTTTGCGGGGGTATCTGAGGCATGGACTAAAACGCCAGGAGCGTTTTAGCATGATCGAAGAGAGCCCAGAGGGTGAATCCCATGGATGGGATTCATATCCCGAAGTTAAGCCTACACGGACGTATTCACGGCGCCCCCGCAAGAGCAGCCCGGTCACCCATCGCGGGTTCAAGCTAACAGCCAAATTGAATTCCGAAATTTGAGCTTTAAGCCCTTAAAGAGAGGATTCACCATGCTCGTTGTTCGCCCGAGTAACTTCGTGGACCTGACCAGCATCGAACGATTGCTGAACGCCACTGATGCCCGCGTGACAACCCTGCCAAAAGACAGGGACAAGCTGTCAGAAAAGATCGGCCAGTCTGACGACGCCTTTAAAACAGGGGTTGATCAGGAGGGTCCGGCGTCGTTTTTGTTCGTACTGGAAGACACCGACAACCAAACGTTGATGGGCACATCGGGGATCGATACCGAAGCCGGTGGCGGCTATCCGTTTTTTAATTACCGGATAGATGCCGTGGTACACGCCTCGCACCACCTGGATGTGAGCTCCAAGGTACCTGTGTTGTTTCTGTCGCACGAGTTGACCGGTAAAACATTGCTGCGCTCATTTTCGATCGACCCGGAACATAAAAATTCCGATGCCTTCGATTTGTTGTCACGCGCGCGGCTGTTGTTTATGGCCTGTTTGCCAGAGCGGTTTCATCGCGAAGTGATTATCGAAATTCAGGGCATTTTCGACGACAAGGGTGAGTGCCCGTTCTGGGATGCGGTTGGCCGACACTTCTTTGGTATCGACTTTAACACCGCCGATTATTACTGCAGTGTGAAAAGCAAAACCTTTATGTCGGAACTGATTCCACAGCACCCGATTTACGTACCACTGCTGCCGGAAGTTGCCCAGGGCAACATTGGCCAGAACCACGAAGCGGCCAACCGGGCCTGCCAGTTGTTCTACCGCGAAGGGTTCAGCAAAACCGTGTTTATCGACCCGTTCGACGGCGGCCCGGTGCTGACTGGCGAACTGAATAACCTCTTCACCCTGAAGCAGGTGCGTCACAAAAAAGCGCGGCCGAGCGATGTGGTCGGCGGGTTGAAATACCTGATCAGCAATCGTTCGCTGAGCGACTTCCGCTGCACCATCGGCACCCTGGTAGACGGCATTGGCGAGACCATTCGCATTCCCGAAAACGTCGCCGAGGCCCTCAACGTCAAAGAAGGCGACCCCATCGCCTACGCGCCGCTATAAGGAAGGAATACGACTATGTACATTCGTCCAGTAGCGCCAACCGACATCGATGCGCTGTGCACCATGGCCAAAAACTCTGGAGTGGGTGTGACCACCCTGCCGGATAACCGCCAGAAAATGCAAGCCAAGCTCGATAAAGCCGTGGCTTCGTTTAAGAAAGAGCTGCCCGAAAAAGACCGGCTCTACTTGTTCGCGATGATCGACCCGGCCAGCGATGAAATTGCCGGTATCTGCGCACTCGAAGCCAGCATTGGGCACGACGACATCTGGTACAACTACCACGTTGGCAAAACCGTGCATGCCTCCAAAGACATTGGCGTGCACAAGATTACCAAAACGTTATACCTGAGCAACGACCTGACCGGCAGCTCGGAAATCTGCACTTTGTTTCTGATGCCGGACTTCCGCAAAAACCAGAACGGCCAATTACTGAGCAAAAGCCGTTACATGTTTCTGGCCGAATTTCAGGAATTATTCGACCGTGACATCATCGCCGAGATGCGTGGCTTCAGTGATGAGCAGGGTCACTCACCGGTTTGGGAAAGTCTGGGCCGCCACTTCTTCCAGATGGAATTTTCCGATGCGGATTACCTGACGGGTCTTGGCAACAAAGCCTTTATTGCCGAACTGATGCCCAAGTTCCCAATCTACGTGCCCATGCTGTCGAAAAACGCCCAGGAAGCGATTGGTAAAGTACACCCGGATACTGAGCCGGCGTTGTCGATGCTCAAAGCCGAAGGCTTCGACTTTAACGGCTATGTCGATATTTTCGACGGCGGCCCTACCGTGACCGCCCGCATTGCCAATATTCGTGCGGTTAAAGAAAGCAACGTGTACATCGTTGCCGTGCAGGACGAAACGCCCACACCGGATCTGACCCGAAAGGATGGCCTGTCGCTGGTATCGAACCGCCGGTTCGAAGACTACCGGGTTAGCCTGATTAATACCGCGGCCATCGATGGCACCACCCTTCACCTAAGCACGGCCCAGGCCAGCGACCTGCAAGTTACTGCAGGCGATTCTGTTCGCGCCGTCGCGCTGAGACCCCGGAGACCCTCCGATGACTGAACCAAGACTCTTTATTGATGGCCAGTGGCACACTGGCCGCGGCGACCACCTCGAATCCATTAACCCGATCGACCAGTCGGTTGTCTGGGCAGGCAATACTGCCAACGCCGACGATGTTGACCAGGCCATTAACGCAGCCCGTACTGCTTTTGCAGATTGGAAACACCGCAGCCTGGATGAGCGTATCGCCATCTGCCGCAAGTTTGCCGAAGGCCTGAAAGAAAACCAGGAAAAACTGGCGCGGGTGATCGGCAGCGAAACCGGAAAACCCCTGTGGGAAGCGCGCACCGAAGTAGGCGCCATGGTTGGCAAGATCGAAATATCAATCAGAGCCTATAACGAGCGCACCGGCGTCACCCGTAGCGAACTACCGGACGGCGAAGCCGTATTGCGCCATCGCCCACACGGCGTTGTTGCGGTATTTGGCCCTTACAATTTCCCCGGCCATCTGCCCAACGGACACATCGTTCCGGCCATTCTCGCCGGCAACACCGTGGTGTTCAAACCCAGCGAAATGACGCCGAAAATGGGCGAGGAAACCGTACGCATCTGGGACGAAGCCGGTTTGCCCAAAGGTGTCATGAACCTGGTTCAGGGCGCCAAAACCACTGGCATTGCCCTGGCAGGTCACCCGGGTATCGATGGCCTGTTTTTCACCGGTTCCTCAACCGTCGGCGAGATTCTGCACAAGCAGTACGGCGGCCAACCAGGCAAAATTCTGGCGCTGGAAATGGGCGGCAACAACCCGCTGATCGTCGATACCGACATCGACACCGAAGCGGCCCTGCACCATGTTATTACCAGTGCCTTTATTTCCGCCGGGCAGCGCTGCACCTGTGCACGGCGTGTATTCATCGCCAAAGGCGAACAGGGCGATGCCTTTCTCACCCGCCTGATTGAAGCGACTCGTAATCTCAAGGTCGGCCACTGGGATGCCGACGACCAGCCTTACATGGGCTCCGTCGTGTCACTTCCCGCCGCCGATGCCTTGCTGGAAGCCCAGAAAATGCTAATCAGCAAAGGCGGCCGCAGCCTGCTGGAAATGACTCGTTTCGAGGAAGGCACCGCCCTGCTGACGCCGGGCATCGTCGACCTGACCGACGCCAAAGACATACCGGATGAAGAATACTTCGGCCCGCTGTTGAGCATCTACCGCTACGACAGCTTCGACGACGCCATTGCCGGGGCCAACAATACTCGCTACGGCCTGTCAGCTGGCCTGCTGTCGAACAACCGCGCCCGTTTTGACCAGTTCATCGACGAAATTCGTGCGGGCATCGTTAACTGGAACAAACCCATCACCGGTGCCAGCAGCGGTGCGCCTTTCGGCGGTGTGGGTGCCAGCGGCAACCACCGCGCCTCTGCCTATTACGCGGCGGACTATTGCGCCTATCCGGTGGCGTCGATGGAAAGCCCGACGCTGACCAAACCCGAAACTACCGCGCCGGGAATGAACCTATGACCGCCTTTGAAATGAACCTCGACGGCCTGGTCGGGCCGACGCACAACTACGCCGGTTTGTCGTACGGCAACATCGCCTCGCTGAGTAACGAAAGCGAGGCATCGAACCCGCAAGAAGCCGCCAAGCAAGGTCTGCGCAAGATGAAAGCGCTGGCCGATCTGGGTTTGCGCCAGGGCATTTTGCTGCCACACGAGCGCCCCGCCATCTGGGCCTTGCGTGAACTCGGCTTTAGCGGCACCGACGCCCAGGTACTGGAAAAGGTAGCCAAGCAAAACCCGGCGATTTTGAGCGCGGTCAGTTCCGCCTCCTGCATGTGGACAGCGAACGCCGGTACGGTCTCCCCGAGTGCCGACACGGCCGACGGAAAGGTGCATTTCACCGCCGCCAACCTGAACGCCAAGTTCCACCGCTCGATCGAACACCCGACCACGACGCGGATGCTGCAATCCATCTTCCGGGATGAACGCTACTTCGCGCATCACGATGCCTTGCCCGCCGTCAGCTTCTTCGGCGACGAAGGCGCCGCCAACCACACCCGGTTCTGCGGCCAGTACGACAGCGCCGGTGTTGAGTTGTTTGTGTACGGCCAGGAGGCGTTTAACCAAAACGCGCCGCGCCCGCACCGTTTTCCGGCGCGCCAAACGCTTGAAGCCAGCCAGGCCGTGGCCCGCCTGCACGGTTTGGGCGAAGACCAAGCGGTGTTCGCCCTGCAAAAGCCCGAGACCATTGATGCCGGTGTGTTTCACAACGACGTCATCGCCGTCGGTAACCGCAATGTCCTGTTCTATCACGAGGAAGCCTTCGCTGACACCGAGGCGGTACTGAACGAACTTCAGCGCAAACTGGGCGATGTCAAACTGATCGCCGTCAAAGTTCCGACGGTCGACGTGTCCATTCAGGATGCCGTGCGTTCCTACCTGTTCAACAGCCAGCTGCTGAGCCTGGCTGACGATAGCATGATGCTGGTGGTACCCGGCGAATGCCGTGAAACCGGCCCGGTGGCTGACTTCCTGGACCGGCTGATGGCCGACACCGACAACCCAATCAACCGGGTGGAAGTGTTCGACCTAAAACAGTCGATGCAGAACGGTGGTGGCCCGGCTTGCCTGCGCCTGCGCGTGGCGCTGACGCAGATCGAGTACAAAGCCATGCATCAGGGTATTATCCTTACTGACACCCTGTTCAACTCGCTCAACGACTGGGTCGACGCGCACTATCGCGACCGCCTGAGCCAGGCCGACCTGGCCGACCCGCAACTGCTGATCGAGAGCCGTACCGCACTCGACGAACTGACCCGCCTGACCGGCGTTGGGTCCATTTACCCCTTCCAGCGCTAAGCGCCTGATGCGGGTTCTACGGAGCCCGCATTTCTCCCGGAAATAAACCGGATTCTCGTCAAATTGCCTTTGCATTGGCTGAAAAAAGAACTATCTTTACAGAAATAACTAAGGATGGTTGCGCCTGCCTGACTGACTGTCGATCTAAAAAACAGCATTTGGGAGCGTAATACTACGAGGCTTCAATGGCATCTCTGAATTGGCTAGATGAAAAGACAAGGAATGGTGAAACCCCCCCGGAAGCTGGCTGGCAAGTGCTTGTAGTAGACGACGAACCCGAAGTTCATGCAGTCACGCGCCTCGCATTGCGCCGCTTCACCTTCGAAGACCGCCCACTCATCGTCCACACGGCATCCAGCGCGCATGAAGCCCTCGCCATCGTCCACGAATTGGGTGAAGACCTCGCCATGGCCATCATAGACGTAGTGATGGAAACCGACCGCGCCGGTCTCGACCTGGTAAAAGCCATACGCGAAGAAGTCGGCAACCATCTCACCCGCCTCGTGCTGCGCACTGGCCAGCCAGGCAGCGCCCCGGAAACCGATGTGGTCCGCGATTACGACATCAACGACTACAAAGAAAAAACCGAACTCACCGCCCAGAAATTCCAGACCATGATGTACGGCGGCCTGCGCAACTACCGGGATTTGCAGTTAATGAGGGAAAGCGCTTCACACAAAACGCATTAGGTTTCCCGTCGGTTGCACTGAACGTTTCCTGTGCCTTGTCCGGATAACAGGCCTACACCACAGCGGGTACGGACCCTTAACACAAAAGCACACCCAACCCACTCACTAATAGTCATCCGCGCCCTGAATTGACAACTTGTTGGCCTGATCCGACAGGTGTTCCGAATCAGATTCCTGATCCAGTTTGATCATCAGTCGCAGGTCATTGGCTGAATCTGCGTAGCCAAGGGCGTCTTCATAGGTGATTTCACCGCGTGAATAGGCTTTAAACAACGCCTGGTCAAAGGTTTGCATGCCCTGCTCGGTCGATTTTGACATAAGATCTTTAAGCAAATGTACCTCGCCCTTGCGAATGTGATCGGACACCAGCGGCGTGTTGATCAGTACCTCGATGATCGCCTTGCGACCATGGCCATCGGGCGTTGGAATCAGTTGCTGGGCAACAATGCCTTTCAGGTTCATCGACATGTCCATCCATAACTGTCGTTGGCGCTCGGTCGGGAAGAAGTGCATGATCCGGTCCAGCGCCTGGTTGGCGTTGTTGGCGTGCAACGTTGCCAGGCAGAGGTGCCCGGTTTCGGCAAAGGCCAGGGCGTAATCCATGGTTTCCCTGGTACGCACCTCACCGATCATGATCACATCCGGCGCCTGGCGCAGGGTATTTTTCAGGGCCACTTCAAAACTGTCGGTATCGATACCCACTTCGCGCTGGGTCACGATACAACCCTCATGATGGTGAATAAATTCGATAGGGTCTTCGATGGAAATGATATGCCCGCGTGAGTTGCGGTTACGATGGCCAATCATCGCAGCCAGGCTGGTTGACTTGCCGGTACCGGTAGCACCGACAAAGATCACCAGACCCCGCTTGGTCATCGCCAATTTCTTGATGACATCCGGCAGACCCAGATCGTCGACCCGTGGAATCTGCGTTTCAATGCGCCGCAGCACCATGCCCGCCAGATTACGCTGGTGAAAGGCACTGACCCGGAAACGGCCAATACCCCGTGCTGAAATGGCAAAGTTGCACTCCTGGGTATCGGCAAATTCGATGCGCTGCTTATCGGTCATGACCGACACCACCAGTTCACGCGTTTTCTCCGGGCTGAGAGGATTCTTGGTTACATGCACCACCTGGCCATTCACCTTCATGCTGGGTGGTACACCGGCGGTAATGAACAGGTCAGAAGCCCCTTTTTCAACCATCAGACGCAATAAACGATCAAATTCCATACTCAATCCTGTTGTGGTTCGGCGACATCAAATTAAAAGTTCTCCGGCTGTTTGGCTTTTCCACGCGCCATCTCACGGCTTATCATTCCTTTCTCCACCAAATTCTTCAGGCATTGATCCAGCGTTTGCATGCCAAGTTGCGCCCCGGTCTGAATGGCAGAATACATCTGCGCCACCTTGTCTTCACGAATCAGGTTCCGGATCGCGGGTGTACCGATCATAATCTCATGAGCCGCCACCCGGCCACCGCCATTCCTTTTAAGCAGCGTCTGGGATACCACCGCCTGCAAGGATTCAGACAGCATCGACCGCACCATGGATTTCTCATCAGCCGGAAAAACGTCGACAACCCGGTCAATGGTCTTGGCGGCCGAGGTGGTGTGCAGCGTGCCGAACACCAGATGGCCGGTTTCGGCGGCAGTCAGTGCCAGGCGAATGGTTTCCAGGTCACGCAGCTCGCCGACCAGAATAATATCCGGGTCTTCTCGCAGCGCCGAACGCAAGGCATCCGAAAAGCCAAGGGTATCACGGTGCACTTCGCGCTGGTTGACCAGGCATTTCTTGGATTCATGCACGAATTCGATCGGGTCTTCGATAGTCAGAATGTGTTCGTACTTGGTTTCGTTGATGTAATTGATCATCGCCGCCAGCGTCGTCGACTTGCCCGACCCGGTCGGCCCGGTCACCAGGCAAATGCCCCGGGGGACCATGGAAATATCCTTGAACACCTGGCCCATGCCCAGGTCGTCCATGGTCAGCACCTTGGAGGGAATGGTCCGGAATACCCCACCGGCACCCCGGTTCTGGTTAAAGGCATTAACCCGGAAGCGAGCCACACCGGGTATTTCGAAAGAGAAGTCGGTTTCCAGAAACTCCTCATAGTCCTTGCGCTGCTTGTCGTTCATAATATCGTAAATCAGCGAATGGACTTCTTTGTGCGACATGGAGGGCAGGTTAATACGACGAATATCACCATCGACCCGGATCATCGGTGGCAATCCCGCTGACAGGTGCAAATCGGATGCGTTCTGCTTGGCGCTGAACGCCAGCAATTCTGTAATGTCCATGAGACTCCTCACTGCCAGTCTGTCATAGTGGCCGGATTGGCGCTCCGGGCGCACACTTATTCAAGGCCGAGCGGTTATCGGGGCAGACAATGCTGCCACATTAACCCGCCCGGGCGCGCTTGCCAGGCCATAAGATACATTATTCAGACGGTGCCAAAATAGGTATGCTGTCGGCTTTTGAGACTCAGCCTTCAAAATGACGCTGTCGAGCTCGACATCCGTCCGCCGGGCTGGTCTGTAATCAGTGTAACCGAACGTCGGTTTTTTGCGAGCCCGGACGCAGGCAGGTGCCCGCCAAAGCCCGATTCAGCCCGAGGACACCATGACCGCCACCAACGCCACCTCCTTCAGTGACCGTCTTGCCGATGTGAACGCCCGCATTGCGGCCGCCTGCAACCGGAGCGGCCGCTCCCCGAAAGAGATAACCCTGGTCGCGGTCAGCAAAACCTGGCCACTGGCCGACCTGGAAACGGCGGTAGCCGCCGGGGCGCGGGATCTGGGTGAAAATTATGTGCAGGAGGCGGTCGACAAAATTACCCAATGGCAGGGACCAGCACCGATCTGGCACTTTATCGGCCCGCTACAAAGCAATAAGACCCGTCAGGTCGCCGAGCTGTTTGACTGGGTGCACAGCGTCGACCGCCTGAAGATCGCGCGGCGCCTGAGCGAGCAGCGCCCGGCCGAAAAGGGGCCGCTGTCAGTCTGCATTCAGGTCAATATCAGCAACGACCCGGCCAAGGCAGGCGTGGCGCCGGCCGATGTCGAGCATCTCCTGGCCGATATGAGCGGGCTCGACAATCTGACCGTGACCGGCTTAATGGCCATTCCGGCGCTGGATCTCGACGACATCACCTTGCGCCAGCAATACAGCGAATTGAAAACACTGCGCGACACCCTTATTACTACCTATCCGGACTGCAAATCGCTGTCGATGGGCATGAGCGGTGATTTCGAATTGGCCATCGAAAACGGGGCGACGCATGTGCGGGTGGGCAGTGCATTGTTTGGGCAACGTCACTACTCTGCGCAAAGCTGACGTTGATCGGCTTCTATATGTAAACTGGATACGACAAGGAGACACCCATGCAACAGCAGCCCATCATCGGATTCATTGGTGCCGGTAACATGGCCGGCGCCATCATCGACGGCATGCTGGCCAGCGGTTACCCGGCTGATCGTATCTGGGTATGCGATCGCAACGCGCCCAAGCGCGATGCCTTCGCCGCCAAAGGCCTGCAGGCCACCGATGACAACAATGCGCTGATCGAAACCTGCGAAGCGGTCGTACTGGCGGTGAAACCGCAGGCTCTAAAACAGGTTCTGGAACCACTGCGCGATGCCTTCCAGGCGAGTAAACCGCTGGTGGTCAGCGTAGCGGCCAGTGTGACCGCCGAAGCGATCGACCGCTGGCTCGGCGGAGGCTTTGCCATCATTCGCACCATGCCCAACACACCCTCGCTGGTGATGACAGGGGCAACCGGCCTGTTTGCCAATGCGGCGGTCGAAGCCAGCGAGCGCAGTGCCATCGAAGCCATATTCAGCGCTATCGGGGTGGCTGTTTGGGTCACCGAAGAAGACGACCTGCACAGCGTAACCGCCACCAGCGGCAGCGCGCCGGCCTATTTCTTCCGCTTTATGGAAGCCATGCAAAAAGCCGCCGAAGAGGCCGGGCTGGATGCAACTACAGCGCAGCAACTGATCGTTCAAACCGCCATGGGCGCCGCCCGTATGGTTGAGCAAACCGGTGAAACACCGGCACAATTGCGCCAGAAAGTCTGTTCACCCAAGGGCACCACCGAACAGGCCATTTTCAGCTTCGAGCACGACGATATCGACGCCATCGTGGCCCGGGCCATGCAGGCCTGCATGGACCGGTCGCGGGTGCTGTCTAAAGAACTGGCAAAATAGCTAAATCACTAAACTCAAGTTTCAGAGTTTGCAATGAACAACAGGCATCGCCCTCTCGCACAGGGTATGATTAACACAGACTCATCACAGGAGTGTCCGAATGCTCGGCCCGCTGATTGTACTTATTCTGAAAACGGCCTTTGGTATTTTACTGATAGCCCTGGTTGCCCGCTTTCTGGCGCAGATCGCCCGGGCCGATGTCCGTAACCCGCTGGCCATGACCGTGTTGCAGATCACCGACCCGGTACTGAAACCCATGCGTCGTATCATTCCCGGTATTGGTGGGCTGGATATCGCCTCTCTGGTGTGCATCTGGATTGGCCAGTTTATCCTGGGCGCACTGATTATCCTCGCCATGGGCGTGAACCCGATGGCGCTGGGTGGCCAACTGGTCGTCTGGTCGCTGCTCGGCGTTGCCGGCATTCTGCTGACCGTGCTGCAATGGAGCATGATCATCGTCGCCATCGGCAGCTGGATCTCCATGGGCCAGCAAAACCCGTTGCTCGGCTTTCTGAGCCAACTTGTAGAACCTTTCGTTGGCCCGTTCCGGCGCCTGAACCTGAACATTGGCATGCTCGACCTGTCGTACATCATCGCCTTTCTGGTGCTGATCATCCTGCGCGATTTTATTCTGGGGGGCATGATCATGCCCCAGACCGGCTATTCCACCATTGGTGGCATTAGCCCGATTCTGGGGCTCTAAACAACGTATCAACACCAACTCAAGCGCCTAGTTACCGACCGGCCGCTCTGGCCGGTCTCCCGGGAAGTCATAGATGCCAACAGACATACCTGCCGACAGCGTCGGGCTGATTCAGCCGCAGTCGGCCTTTTTTGACGAAGCACTCCCGCTGCGCAGCGGGCGCAGCCTGTCGGATTACACCCTGGTGTACGAGACCTACGGCACCCTGAACGCCGATGCCTCCAACGCTATTCTGATCTGCCATGCGCTGAGCGGGCATCACCATGCCGCCGGTTACCACAGCCTTGAAGACCGCAAGCCGGGCTGGTGGGATGCCTGCATCGGGCCCGGCAAGGCGATCGATACTAATCGTTATTTTGTGGTCAGCCTGAACAACCTGGGCGGCTGTCACGGCTCCACCGGCCCGATGAGTCAGGACCCGGAGACCGGCCGCCCCTATGGCCCCGACTTTCCAATCATGGCGGTGCGCGACTGGGTCAAAAGCCAGGCCCGCCTGGCCAATCGCCTCGGCATAGAATGCTGGCATGCGGTCATTGGCGGCAGCCTAGGTGGCATGCAGGCACTGCGCTGGTCGATCGACTACCCGGACCGGCTGAAAGGTTGCGCCGTCATTGCCGCGGCGCCGAAACTGAGCGCCCAGAACATCGCCTTCAACGAAGTGGCGCGCCAGGCCATTGTCAGCGACCCGGATTTCCACCAGGGCCGTTATTTCGACCACGATACACGGCCAAAACGCGGCCTGATGCTGGCGCGGATGCTTGGGCATATCACCTATTTATCCGACAGCAGTATGCGCGAGAAATTCGGGCGCGACCTGCGCACCGGCAAACTGAACTTCAACTTTGATGCTGATTTCGAAGTCGAGTCTTACCTGCGCCACCAGGGCGAAAACTTCTCGGACCAGTTCGATGCCAACACCTACCTGCTGATGACCAAGTCGCTGGATTACTTCGACCCCGCCGGCGACTACGAAGGTGACCTGGCCCGCTGTCTGAGCCAGGCTCACTGCCGTTTTCTAGTGGCCTCGTTCAGCACCGACTGGCGCTTCGCACCGGAACGCAGCGAGGAACTGGTACGCGCCCTAACTAGAGCCCGCCGCCAGGTCAGCTACCTGGAAATCGACGCGCCTCAGGGCCACGACGCCTTCCTGTTCCCGATTCCTGAATACGTAGCGTTGCTTGAGGGCTTTCTCGGCTCACTGGCCAACGGAGGGACCGCCTGATGCGCCCGGATCTGGACTACATAGAACGCTGGGTCACCAACGGCAGCCACGTGCTTGACCTGGGTTGCGGCGATGGCAGCCTGCTGGCCCTGCTACGCCAGCGCAAACAAGTCACCGGTTACGGCATGGAGATCGATACCCAGAACATTCTGGCCTGCGTACGCCAGGGTGTAGACGTGATCCATCAGGATCTGAACGAAGGCCTGGATGACATCGACGACCAGAGCTTCGACACCGTAATCATGACCCAGTCGCTGCAGCAGACGCACAAGCCGGACCGCATTGTTGAAGACATGTTGCGCATCGGCAAGCAGGCCATTGTCACCTTCCCCAACTTCGGCCACTGGACGGTGCGCTCCTACCTTGCGTTGCGCGGGCGCATGCCGGTCTCGGAAAACCTGCCGTACACCTGGTATGACACACCCAACATTCACTTCTTCACCTTTCGCGACTTCGAGGTGTTATGTCGGGAGCGAAACATTAAAATACTGGAACGCACGGTGGTGGACCGCAACCATCAGGCCAACTGGAAAATCAATCTCATGCCCAACTTGCTGGGCGAAATCGCGCTCTACCATATAACACGGTGACCCCATGATAGTCAGATACAGCACCGCCTTTATACTGGGCCTGATGCTGCTGTTCAGCACCGCCCAGGCCGACCAGAAAGTCACCTTCAATGGTTACGAACTGCATTACATCGCGCTCAACAGCACCATGCTGACGCCGGAAATTGCCGGGCAATACGGCTTGGTCCGCTCCGGTCAGCGGGCGCTACTGAACCTGTCGGTACTGGAACAACGGCGCAACGACGTTGCAGTACCGGTTCCGAATGCCGAGGTTAGGGTACGGGTGCGCAACCTACTGGGGCAAAGCAATCGGCTGGAAATGCGTGTGATCGAAGAACAAAACGCCCGGTATTTTATTGGCTCGGTGTCCTTCGATGACCGCGAAGTGCTCTGGTTCGACATCGTCGTCAGCATTCCCGGCGAACGCGATTTTGAATTCAGCTTCAGCCAGGAACTCTGGGAGGAAGACGCATGAGCCAGTGGGTCCTCGCATCCGGCAATGCCGGCAAACTGGCTGAATTCAGCCGCCTGCTCGAACCGCTTTCTATTAACGTTCGCCCCCAGGGAGAATTCGGCGTCAGCGATGCCGATGAGACCGGTCTGAGCTTCATCGAAAATGCCATTCTCAAGGCGCGCCATGCAGCAGCGGCCACCGGCCTGCCAGCTCTGGCCGATGATTCAGGTGTAGTGGTCGATGCCCTGAACGGTGAGCCCGGCATTTACAGTGCCCGTTTCTCGGCCCGGGCCGGAGGTGAATCCGGCGACAGCGCCAACATCGATTATTTATTAACCCGGCTGGAGGGTGTGCCGGACGTTGAACGCAGTGCTCACTATTACTGCCTGCTGGCCTTCGTTCGCCATGCCAACGACCCGACACCACTGATTGCCGAGGGCCGCTGGGACGGCCGTATCCTTACCGAACGCGTGGGTACCGGTGGCTTCGGCTATGACCCGGTGTTTTACCTGCCAGAACAAGACTGCACCGCCGCCCAAATGGAATCGACGCTGAAAAACCGCCTGTCGCATCGCGGCCAGGCCATAGCCGCTTTTATGCCCCGGCTGCAAGCTTTGCTGGCGCAATGACTGAAATCAAAGTACCGCTAAGCGCTCTGCCTCCCTTGTCAGCCTACGTGCATGTGCCCTGGTGCGTGCGCAAATGCCCCTACTGCGATTTTAACTCGCACGCGCTGGATCCAAACCAGATTCCCGAAGCAGACTATCTGGCCCGTTTATTTGAAGATCTGGAACAGGATGCTCCGCTGGCCCAGGGTCGGCCATTGCGCAGTGTTTTCTTCGGTGGCGGAACGCCCAGCCTGCTGTCACCTTCAGCCATTGGCCGGATTCTTACTGCACTGGACCGCCGCATCGGCTTCGGCCCTGACTGTGAAATCACCCTGGAGGCCAACCCGGGCACCGTCGATGAATCGCATTTTCGCGGTTTTCGGGATGCTGGGGTTAACCGCCTGTCGATTGGCATCCAGAGCTTCAACGATGTCCATCTGCAACGCCTTGGCCGTATTCATGATCGCCATCAAGCCCTCCATGCGGGCGACCGGGCCCGGGCAGCCGGCTTCGACAATTTCAACCTGGATCTGATGCACGGCCTGCCCGACCAGACCGAAGCCGATGCCCTGGCCGATCTGGACCAGGCCATCGCCCTGGACCCAAGCCACCTGAGCTGGTATCAGCTGACCATCGAACCGAACACCGAGTTCTACCGAAAGCCGCCGGTACTGCCCGAAGACGATACCCTCTGGGCCATTCAGGAAGCTGGCCAGGCAAAGCTGGCCGCCGCCGGCTTCGCCCAATACGAAGTCTCGGCCTATGCCCGCCCCGGCAAACGCTGCCAGCACAACCTGAACTATTGGGGCTATGGCGACTACCTCGGCATCGGCCCCGGTGCCCATGGCAAGCTCACCCGCACCGACCCGTTCGACATTGTTCGCACCCGCAAAACGCGATTACCGAAAGACTATTTGAACCGCGACCGGTTACTGATTCGCCACGAAGAAAGAGTGGCCGTTGAAGACCGGCCGTTTGATTATTTCATCAACACCCTGCGCCTGGTTGAAGGCCGCCCGGCCGAGGAATTCAGCCCGGCTACCGGTGTCGCCTGGTCCGCTATTGAGCCCACCCTGGTTCGATTGCGTGACACGGGCATGCTGGAATGGGAGCACGGCTCATTGCGCACAACCGACCAGGGTTTCCTATACTTGAATGACCTACTGGCGCATTGGCTGACATGACTCGACTGCTATTTACCGTCTTGCTCTACACCCTGACGCCTGCCCTGCTGCTGCGTCTGTGGCTGCGCGGGCGAAAGCTGCCGGGTTACCGCCAGCGCTGGCGCGAGCGTTTCGGGCATTGGCCGACCATGCCGGAGGGCGCGCTCTGGCTGCACAGCGTCAGTGTGGGGGAGACCATTGCCGCCCGGCCCTTTGTCGAACGCTGGCTGGCCCGCCACCCCGACATTCCGGTGATTGTGACCACCATGACCCCCACCGGTAGCGATACCGTAAAAGCCCTGTTTGGCGACAAAGTCCACCATGCCTACCTGCCCTGGGATTATCCGCATGTTTACCGGCGACTGATGCCCCGGCTGAAGCCCAAAGCGCTGGTCATCATGGAAACCGAACTCTGGCCCAACCTGATCAACGCCTGCGACCAGAACCGGGTGCCGGTATTTCTGGTCAACGGCCGTTTGTCTGAACGCTCGGCCCGGGGCTACCGCCAGTTCAGCGCCCTGACGCAGCCCATGCTACAACAGATGACCGGCATTGCAGCCCAGCACTGGCCCGACGCAGAACGATTTCAGGAACTGGGCGTGGCAGCGGAAAACATTGAAGTCACCGGGTCGATCAAGTTCGATTTGAGCATTTCCAGCAAGCTGACCGGCGACATCGCCGCCTTCGCACGCGGTATAAAGGGTCGGCCGGTTTGGGTTGCAGCCAGCACCCATGGCGGCGAAGAGGAAGGCCTGCTCGAAGTGCACCGGCGCATCACCACCATGCTGCCAAACGCCCTGATGATTCTGGTACCGCGCCACCCAGACCGTTTCGAGGCCGTTGCCGATATCGTCGCTGCCTCCGGACTGAGTTACAGCCGCCGCAGCCAGCGCAGCCAACCGCGTGAAGACGACACAGTCTACCTGGCCGACTCTCTGGGCGAACTGATGGTTTTCTTTGGCGCCGCCCAAGTCGCGGTAATGGGCAATACCTTCAACGGCGGTGGCGGCCACAACCCCATTGAACCCGCGGCACTGAGCAAGCCAGTATTGGTCGGGCCCAGCTACACCAACTTTCAGTCGATCATCAGCGCCATGCAAAAAGACCAGGGCATCATCGTGACCGACTCGCTCGAAGCACTGGAAGAACGTTTGCTCGGTTTGCTGAAATCCCGGGATCTGCGCGACACCTTCGGCCAGCGCGCCTATGCGTTCTACCAGCACCAACAGGGTGCCCTGCAGCGTCTGGAGCAATGGCTTGACCGTCAGCTCCACCTGGTCGATCCGGGCATCGACCCGTCGCGCCGCGCTTTGCCACCAAAGATCAGTTCGGATCGGTAAATCTAGAATTACCGGCATCCTAAGCTCAATTTTCGGAGGATTCCCTTGGTGGTTGTGGGCCGCGTCGGCGACCGGTGGCACCTCAGCGGGGTCGGCGTAAATCCATCCCTGGAGCCTGGACCGCATGATATGAATCCCCTCCATGGGATTCACCCTTCGGGCTCGCTGCGCTCATGCTAAAACGCTCCAAGCGTTTTAGTCCATGCTGCGGACCTCCCCGCCGAGGTGCCACCGGTCGCCGACGCTGATCCTTTGTCCGTACCAAAAGCCGTGGTCGCCCGATTCCTATACGCAAAAAAACCCGGCTCAATGGCCGGGTTGCAGGGTGTTGCATGGCGTTAGCCGGATCGGTCAGAAGTTAATGGTTACCGACTGATTAGCAACTACACTGGCATTTTGAGGATCAATAAAGGTAAGGGTGTCAGCCCCTTCCGGGTCATCCTGAGCCGCTCCACAGGTGAAGGCGGCTGTATAATCACCCTCAGTCAAAAAGGCAACCTTGTAGTCAAATTTGGTTACGCCAGAATCATCGGTATCCACCAGCGCTGTAACTATGGGCTCAACCCCGTTACCACCGACATCACCTGGGGTGACATTCTCGCCTTCATATACGTAAACAGCACCACTGCAGTCTGCTGTGAGCGTGTTCGAATCAACGGGCCCGGCAATCGAGCCCACCTGAGTGTTGTCAACCAGGCGCAACGCCGGTCTAAGCTTGTAGAAACCCGTGCCGTCTTCTTCCACAACCGATTTACGCAGGTCAAAGTCGATGGTAAAGGCGACACTGCCGTTTACCGGCACCGTAAAGCCCTGTACCAGTTTCAGGCCGGTCTCATCCCCACTCGGAACATAAAGGTCATAATCACTACCATCATCAAGAAGAATATTGGAGCCACCCGCTTCCTTGGTAGCATCCACACGCAGACTGATCCATTGATAGTCTCCGGCTGGCAGCCACTCGTCATCCAGCAAAGACGCCGTAGCACCTCCCTGATAATCGAGCAGGTTGATGGATCTGGGCTCATCGTAGGTGATCTCTATCAGATTGCCTCGGGCTGAGTGGATATCAACGCCGTCAAAGACCACGTTGACTTCCAGCGCCGAATCGACAGGGGCATCGGTTATATCCAGCGACATGGTTCCGGAGCTGTCGGTGTTGCAGCCGGCCAGAGCGAGGGCTGCTACGCTCATGGCTGCTATGGTTTTGATCGGCCCTGTGGTGAATTGCCGTTGTTTCTGACGCAGTGTCATAATGGGTCACTCCTCGCTTTCGGATAGGTATCAGTAGCAGGCAAGGCGCCTGCTGTTCGACACCGTCAATGTAGCGAAACGGGCGGCCGGCTGTGTCTGGCAAACGTATGCCAAATGTCTGGAAGCGTTGAGTTTGTCATCAAATCCGGTTCATCATGGCGTCATTATTCCGAGGTTAACGATGCTGCTTTCCCTATTCACCCGCATTTACCTGACGGTTCTGCTGACGCTGGTGCTCACCTCTGTCAGCGTGATGCTGGTGCTGCACCAGATCAACCAGCACCGCTTCGCCGATTACACCGCAGAGCGGGTTCACGCCTTTGCGACTCTGCTTGAGATCAATTCCAGGGCCGTTCCCGACGAGCGCCTGACCGGCTGGCTCGCCATTCTGTCGCGACTGACCGGTGCCGACTGGCGCATGGCCACCAGTGAGCAGCAACCCGCACTGGACAGTCAGTGGTGGTCGCAGAGCGCCCGGGTGGTGCTGGCAACCGGCCGAGAATCGGCACCGCTGATCGAAGCACAGGTAACCGACTGGGACGAACTGCTGGTTGGCACTGGCTTGCTGATGGTCAATGCGCTGTCTCTGGTACCCACAGCCGAGCGTAACCCGCGGCTGCAAGCGCTGGTTACCGCCGCGGGTCTGCCCGCTTCACCGGTGTCGGTCAGCCGCGAGTCACTCGGGTTTTTGCAACAGCGTCAACTGGAGCAGGGCCAGGCGGTCATTAGCAGCCAGAACCGGCCATTCACCGCGCCTCAGCACCAGATATACATCCCCATGGGCCAGGGTAACGCCCTTAAGCTGGGGCCCGTCGCACCCTTTATCTGGCTGACACCACTAGGGCTGCTGATGCTGACCGGTGTCGTGCTGCCTGCCGTCGGCGTGGTCATCTACGGCGCGCTGGTGCCTTTACAGCGGCGCATGCGCCGGATGATAAAAGCGGTCGATGCTATCGAGCACACGCCGTCCAGCGTTGCGGTTCCCGAACACCCCGCCGATGAACTGGGCACCATGGGTCAGCACGTCAACCGCATGGCGGCTCGACTGGTCCGCTTTGCCCAGCGCAACCGGGAGATCAACCAAGCCGTGTCACACGACCTGAAAACCCCACTGGCCCAATTCAAGTTTGCGCTGGAACTGCTGAAGCCGGAATCGCGCCAGGCCTACGCGGTTGGCAAGATGCACCAGTCTGTCGGCGAGATGGAATCGCTGATTGAGGAACTGCTGCTCTACCACAGTCTGGCTGATCAACCCGCCAGTGACAGCAGCCAGGTCACCGACCTGGCCAGCCTGGTCCCTGCGGTTCTGGACAGCCTGCCCAATCCGGCTGGTCTGGCGTGCAGGCTGGAACTGGCCCGGGGCCCACTCAGGGTCGCCGGGGAAGAACGCCTGCTGCGCCGCCTGTTCGGCAACTTGCTGGCGAACGCCTTTAACTATGGCCATGGCCAGGTCACGCTCAGTGTCCGGCGTGGCGCGCAAGGCCGGTTTGACATTGCCATTGAAGACGACGGCCCCGGCATACCCGCCGCCGAAAGAGAGCGTGTGTTCGAGCCCTTCTACCGGCTCGACCAAACCCGCGAAGCTGGCCATCGGGGCCACGGGCTGGGCCTGGCGATCAGCCGTGACATCGTCACCAACCTGAACGGCACCCTGAATATCGCGGCCAGCGCCAGCGGTGGCTGCCGGGTCGTGTTGCAGCTGCCACAAGCCTTACAAAGCCAGACAAATAATGAACACCACGCAGCGCAAGATGCGTTAAAGTAAGCGCAGTTACTGACCTCACAGGTGAAACATGCGTTACTGGCTAATGACTGTCCTGACCGCCCTGGCTAGCCTGGCCAGCGCAGAAGAAAGCGCCGAACGCTGGGATAACTGGGACCAGTTACCGGAAGATGTGCTGGAATTGGGTGGCGCAACCAGCGCCGAGCAGTTGTCACAACGGCTCGACAGCCTGATTCAGCAGAATCCGGACTCAGCGGAAATAGACCGCCTGCTTGAGCTCTGGCTGGAACAGGCCACGACCTTGAGTGGCGGGAAGGCCGTACCGCTGCAATCGCTGATTGAGCTGACGATCCCGGGTGAACCCGGGCTGTCCGGCCCGGCCCGAAGTGAACGGCGGGAACGCTTGCAACAATTGCAGCAGTTGTTGCAGGGGCTTCCGGCGGATGGTCAGGACGATTCCGGCGGCTCCCAATACTGGTAGCCGCTCGCCGGTTGGTTTACCCTCCCAACCCTGACAACGTGCCCGGCCCCTTCAAACCCCGATTCAACAGTGACTCATGAGCCCAGCAACGATACCACCGACTCAACCATCGTGTTTAGCCATGGTCCGCGCATTCGCGCTTTTTGTGCTGTGCGGGCACTCGCTGACTGTCTGGGCTGACCAGGCACCCAGCCTCGAACAGGCCCTGGCGGAAAGAGACCGCGGCCGGGTTTTTAACGCCCTGGACATGCTCGACCACCTGCGTCGGGATACCCCCGGGTCGGCCCGGTTGCAGGTAGAAACCGCTGTGCTGTACATCCAGCTTAAACGCTACGCCAGCGCCAACCAAATACTGAGCGAGGTGTTGACGGATGCCGGGTTACCGGCCCGGGTACGTGTCAATGTGCAGTTACTGCAGTTGAAAGCCAGGCGTCTGCTGCGTAACCAGCAGGACAGCGCCCTGAGTCTGCAAGTTGAAGCCGGCGCTGCTTATTCCCGTGGCCAAAACCAGTCACTGCCACTGTTCGACACCCAGCTTGGGGTGCTGCACCGTAGCCGGCTGCCCGCCGCGAACCTGTTTGGCTACCCGCTGTTCAGCCAGTGGGTCAAGCAGGCGCAGGTCTCATTCGTTAACTCCCCGGACGCCGCTATCAGCGACCTGAGCGCCACGCTCACCACAGGGCTGGAGCTGGATCTGTTTGCTTATCGCCTGGTACCGGCGCTGGACGCCCGGTTCACTGAAGCGGGCGCGGAGCCGGGTTTGAACCTGACCGCCAAATGGCGACCGGCCCACGCATTCAACCTTTCCGGCTACCTGTCACAACGCTGGCTGGCCAGTGGCGGCAGCGAAAACCTTGGCGAGGCTGGCATCGACCTGTTCAATGACCAGCCGGTGCGACTGTCATTCAACTACCGTTACCGCTTCACTGCGGGTGATGAACCTTCAGCGACCACTCATCGTCTCGGCTCGGAACTGAGCCTGCACGATGCCGGACAGTGGGTTTTGGGTGCGTCCCACAAGCTCGATGGTCCCGCCGCCGAGGCGAGAACAGCCGCCTACCTGCACCGGGAACATCCGCTGAGCCGTGGCTTTGACCTTCTCGCGGAGCTGCGTTACGAGCACTACGACAACAACGATGCCACCGGTTACGGCCGCCTGGGGGTACGATGGCGGAAATAGACGGTTACGCCCATATTCTTCTGGTCGAAGACAACGCCAGTCTGGCTGAACTGACCCAGCACTATTTGCAGGAGTCCGGCTACCGGGTGGTTGTAATCAGCGATGGCGAGGCGGCGCGGCGCTACATTGTGGAACAACAGCCTGATTTAACCGTGCTGGACATTATGCTGCCCAGTCTGGACGGCCTAGCGGTATGCCGGCAGGTACGATCCGACTACAAGAACCCCATTATCATCCTGACCGCCAAAAATGACCCCCTCGACGAAATACTGGGGCTTGAGATTGGCGCCGACGACTATCTGGCCAAGCCGGTAGATCCCAAATTACTGCTGAGCCGAATCCGCGCCAACCTGAGACGAGCCCGGGAATTCAATCAGGCCATTTCTTCTCAAGCATCCATAAACGGCGCCACCCCGACCAAGTCGCCCGCTCTGTCAGTGGACCGGCGTAATCGCGTTGCCCTCTGCCGGGGAAACAGCCTTGATTTAACCGGCCCGGAATTTGATTTGCTGGCCCTTCTTCATTCCCAACCAGGTCATGTATTTTCCAGAGATGAAATCACCCATGCGCTGCGGGGAATAGAGTACGACGGCCAGAGTCGCGTCATCGACATGCTGATCTCTTCTCTACGCAGCAAGTTACCGTTACAAGACCCTATAAAAACGGTACGCAACAAAGGCTACTTGCTGGTTGAGGAGCACTTGCTAACACCCGAAGATTAAAAGTAATACAGAAAATGGCCGCTAAACAGCGGCCTTTTCATTGATGATTCGGGATCAGATCAGTTCAACATCAGAGGCCTGGGGGCCTTTCTGACCATCGGTAATCGTGAACTGCACTTCCTGGCCTTCTGCCAGGGTACGGAACCCGTCGCCCTTGATGGCACTGAAGTGCACGAACACGTCTTTGCCGCCTTCCACTTCAATAAAGCCAAAGCCTTTGGATTCGTTGAACCACTTCACCTTGCCGGTTTGTGTCGACATGTCGTTCTCCTGCTTCAGTTGCGATTGTAAATAGCCTGCGTCGAGCCGGTTTTGCCCGGCCAACGCCGCCGGGTAAAGATCATAACGTCTACTTACGCGCAACCTGTTCAGGAACTGCTTGTCTGTACTGTCGTTGACGAATTGAGCGATCAATTCTGTCCGGTCAGCACACGGTGCATAGCGTCTAACTGGCCTTGCTTATAAGTATTGCGAAAATCTTTAACACCTTTACTTTAGCCCAGGACTTCCGTATGTAAAGTACTTTTTAAGCCGATTTTTCCGGGGTTTTCATGATGTTGAAACCATCCCGAGAGAAGCCTTCAGGCTTCTTTCCGGCGTAACAATCGCCCCGCATTTTGAGCGCTCATTCACATTCCTGATGGCAACAGATACTTCAAAGCCCGGTTCAAGATGGTGAACGCAGACAGCCGGGAAAGCAGCCTGTTACAATTACTGCCTTGCGAGTCCCGCCTTGCCTTGTTAATAAAGGCCTAGGAACGGACGCTGTGGTGCGCCGCCGGGCAAAGCACCCTGACCTTTTTACACACCAATGGAGCCTTACATGAAAGGAATGATGACACGTTTACTACTGGCCCTGACTGTGGCCGTAGCCAGCGTAAGCAGTGCCTATGCTTTTAATCTGTTTGGATTGTTTTCCTCAGATCAGTCCGATAACTCAATGGAGAACCTGCTCAGCCAGACCCCGGCAGACACTGCCCTGTTCATAGGCTGGCATAACACGACTGAAGGCCTGGATATCATGGATTCCTGGGCTCTCGCCAACCAGTCGGACATCACCGAACTGCAAACCTTGCTGGCAGACATGGGCAGTGACGACAGCCCCATGCTCAGACTGACCGAGGTATTGCTGGCAGACTACCTCGCCACAGCGACCAGCGGTTACAGCGAGTTGCTAACGCATTATGGCTTGCCAGCCGAAGGCGCCGGTGCGCTGTATCTGCATGGCGCCATGCCTGTGGCCCGTTTTGCACTGGAAGACCCCGAAGCCTTCAATGCCGTATTGAATCAGGCCATTCTTGAATCCGGCGCGGCCCCAATTTTGAAGCAGATTGAGGGCGTGGAAGTACGCACCTGGCAACTGACCCCCGAAGGCGATGCCGAAAGTGTCGATCTAGCCATCGCGATCGACCAGGGGGTTGCGACCATCACCCTGTTCAACCATACCGATACCAATGCATTGCAGGCCGAACGGCTGGGCTTGGTGGATATTTCCGACTCACTCGCCGAGCAAGGCGATTGGGACGCACTGGGCGAACAGTACGCCTACGATGAAACCTTCCGGGGCTATATCGACCTCGATGGCGTGGCCGCAACGCTGCTGACCGGCACGAAGAGCCGTCTGCGACGTGATCTGGAAGCCCTGATGCCTGACGAAATCGAACGTATGGACACCTACCTGGCTGAAAGCCAGTGCGGCCCCGAAGGCTATGCACTGGCCCGGCAAGTGCCCCGCTTTGCCTTTGGCAGCGAAAACATTTCAGCCACGCCCGATACCCTGTCGCAACAGATCGGCATGATTCTGGAGCTGACCAACACCGATCTAACCAGTCAGCTCTCGCGTTTACCCGGCAGCCTGCCAGCCTATGCGACCGATGGCAGCGACAAGCTACTGGCCTTCGCACTGGGTTTGGACGTTAACGCCCTGGCGCCGGTAGCCACGGCTCTGTGGTCACAACTGACCGGGGCCGAATACAAGTGCCAGGCACTGGCCGATGCGGTAGCACCGCTGCGCCAGAACAACCCGGCGATGCTGGGTATGGCAACAGCCATGGCCCAGGGCGTTAAAGGCTTGGGTGCAGCGGTATACGGAATCGAAGCTGACGACAACAGCCCGTATGGCCTGGTCGGGTCTGCGCTGGTAACCCTGAGTGCCGATAACCCCAGCGTACTGGCCGGCCTGATCAGTTCTAGCATTCCTGGCATGGCCGGTGTGACCATTCCGGAAGATGGCACGGCTGTTCAGGTCCCACTGCCCATGGTGCCACAACCAGTGTTCGCCGCGATCAAGGGCAAGCACCTGGTGGTTTACACAGGCGATACGGCCAAAGCACCGGCCGATGCAATGGCCAGCGAGCCACTCAATACCCGCGGCAGCACCGCCATTGCCTTTAATTACGAACGTTTCGGCGAGGCTGCTCTGGTGGCAATGGAATCGCCCATGGTTGCCAGCAATGCACAAGGTATGGCGATGGCCACTGGCAGTTGTGTGGAGGCCTACGCCGGCATTCTGCAAGCCGCAGCCCTGCCACTGGAAGGCAGCTACCGGGATACCTACACCGACCGTGGCTGGGAAGCCAAGTTCGATGTCACTCTGGGCAAAATGACGACAGATTTCAGCGTGCCAACAGGCACTTATCAGTCTGAAACACTGGACGTCGATTGCACCTGGTACGACTCTGGTGTTGAAACCATCAATGCGAACGGGACCGGCCAGTTCACCGAAATGGACGAAACCGGCCAGTGCGAGCTGTACCAGGCCAACTACACCTGGACACAGGACGGCAATATGATGGAACAAACCACCACTGAGCTGCGCTCGCGGAATACCTGCGAGGCTGACTGGGAAGAACAGCCTGAAGAAACCTTCAACTGTGCTCTTCTTGGCAACCACAATGGCTTCCATTATTGCCAGTATGGCACCGGTATGGACGCCTATCTGGTGCGCTACGTCCAGTAACTAGCCGCTTTGAACTGCTAAAAACCGGTGCCAGGCACCGGTTTTTTTATGGCTGTCGCTTCAGAGTTCGGTCGGCTGTGGGGCTCTGGTCCGCAACGGTTACCCACACCTCCTGTTGACAAGCCTGTGCACTGACCCCGGGGAAACCGGCGCGCACCCCAACCGGCTACTGGTTTTCAAAATACGTTAAAAAAAAACAGTTAGTCTATTGGCCCAAGTCACGAAAACGTCACATTAGCCCATTATCCTGCGCCCTTTTCCTTTATCGGTTGCTCGGGAGCACACCATGACCCTACTTGCATCACCTGCCTTACCTGCCACCAAGAGCAACTTGGTGGGACTTCTGTGGACGCTTCTGGCTGTAACGCTGGTAACCGCGGTACTTTATGGCCAGTGGGAGCGCTTGCTGGAAACCCTGACCGGTACGGTCATCGTTGCGACCGACATCGATACCGATACCCAATGGCGCGCCGACCGCACCTACCGCCTGGACACCGACATTTTTGTTCACAACGATGCGGTGTTGCGCATTGAACCCGGCTCCCTGGTCAAAGGTCGGCCGGGGTCATCACTGGTGGTAGCCCGGGGCAGCCAACTGATCGCCGAAGGCACGCGGACAGCGCCCATTGTCTTTACCAGCGCGCAACCGGTCGGCCAGCGTGATCGTGGTGACTGGGGTGGCGTAGTGTTACTCGGCGATGATAAAACCAATGAAGCCTTTGCCCGCGTAGAAGGCGTAGACGGGCGCGACATTCGCGGCCACTTTGGGGGCCAGGTCAGTAACGGCAGCTGCGGTTCCTTGCGTTACGTGCGCATCGAGTATGCGGGCTATGAAGCCTTTGTCGATAACGAGCTGAATGGCCTGACCGTCGCCGGTTGTGGCCCGCAAACCACTCTCGACTACTTGCAAATTCACAAGGCACTCGATGATGGCATCGAATTTTTTGGCGGTTCGGCTAACGTAAGCCATCTGCTGATCACCGGCGCCCGCGATGACAGTCTCGACTGGGATATTGGCTGGAATGGCAAAGTGCAGTTCCTGATTGCCCAGCAACACCCGGGTGCAGGTGAACGCGGCTTCGAAGGCGACAACTCTCCCGAACGCGACCATGCACGGCCACGTTCTGCGCCCCAGCTCAGCAACATCACCCTGGTCGGCACCGACCCCAGGCATACCGCCATGGTGCTGCGCAGCGGGACCGCTGGACAGTTCAGTCGCATCCTGATATCAGGCTACGGTAACAACCCGGTTGATCTGCGCGACCCACTCACTGAAGGCCTGATCCGCCAGCAGTCTCTGGGTTTCAGTCATCTGGTCATTGATGGCAACAATGCTGGCGGCGCGCGCTGGCTACCGGAAAATGGCGAGCAGGATAACGATGCGGGTTTCGCCGAGCCGGACTATTTCAGCACCATCAGTCAGACCACCCCTGGGGTATTGAGCGCACAGGCCAGCAACGTTGTAGCGCCAGATTTCAGACCACGCCAGGCAACTGGCCATTCGACGGACTGGCCAGACAATGACCCCTTCTGGGACCAAACTGCAACCTACGCCGGCGCCGTTGATCCGGCCACCGCGAGCCCCTGGTACCTCGGCTGGACCGAATTCAGCGAGCATTAGGGAGAGTCTCCGGCCTTCGCCACCAGCAACGACGCCAATGCCCAGGCTGGTCAATTCGGCGACAACACCGATGGCAACTACTCGAATGAGGGCGACATCGCCGGCCAGGGCAACAATCAGATGCTGTGTGCCGACCCGGCGGTTTATGGCGCCTCACTCTGCTGGAAGTAGGCGTCGTGTCAGGGTAAATCAAACACCAGCGCTTCTGCGCTTGCATCACCGGTCAGCGTTATCGACCGGTCATCGAGGGCAATACCATCTCCCGGGTTCAGGATATGGCCCGCCACCTCAATCTGCCCGCTGACGTTGTGCACATACAGCTGTTGCCCCTGAGGCACCAGAGTCCACTCAGCGTTGCTGCGATCGCTACTGCCCAGGTAACGCCACAAACGGGCATCCGAATGCACCTGCATTGCACCGGGTTCTTCGGGATGCAAAATCGCCGTGCCACCTGGGCGGCGGGCAAAGGCTCGCTGTTCATAACGGGGCGTTACCTGCTTGGCATTGGGCAGCAGCCAGATCTGCAGAAAGTGCAGTGGCTGCGTATCGGAGGCATTGTATTCGCTGTGCATAACGCCGGTGCCCGCGCTCATAATCTGAAAATCACCGGCCGGAATCCGTTTGATATTGCCCATGCTGTCGCGGTGTTCGATCTCGCCTTCCAGTACGTAGGACAGTATTTCCATATCACGGTGACCGTGGGCACCAAAGCCCGCCCCCGGATCAACCCGGTCGTCATTGATGACGCGCAACACCGAGACGCCCATGTGATTCGGGTCGTAATAATTGCCAAACGAAAATGAGTGGTGACTGTCGAGCCAGCCAAACTGGGCACGACCCCGTTCGGTTGCAGGTCTAACGTAAGCCATGGGGATTCTCCTCACTGTTTGGCATAGGCTAAACCGGGGTTGACCATGCGCATAGCGAGGGTTTCTGCAGTGACTGCTCAAAAAAACTGAACAGCTGTTTGACGCCTTGCCAGGCCCAGGTCTCGGTCGGCTCAACCGAATCGTTGAATCAGTTGAGCAAAGACCTGTTGCATTCAGTGTCGTATTTTAAACTGCAGTAGCGTTCAGAACCTTTTGCAACCAGGCTGAGATCTCGCTGATCTCGGCCTGGTTCACACTGTGTTCCATTGGGTAGGTCTGGTATTCCGGCACATAGCCGTTCTCGGTCAGCGCCGCAACGGCCTGGCGTCCCAACACCTCCGGCACGACCGGATCCATCACCCCGTGACACACCAGAATGGGCAGTGACTGATTGGCCACTGAACGTTTGACGGTTTTTTGCGTGGCGAAGTAAGTTGAGAGCGCCATCAGGCCCCCGAGTGGCTCCGCATGTCGCAAGGCGCATTCATAAGCCACCGCCCCGCCCTGGGAGAAGCCAGCCACTATGATGCGACGACTGTCGATACCCCGGCTGCGTTCGCGTTCGATAAAGACATCGATGGCCGAGGCTGACGCCTCCAGTTGCGGCGTATCCACTTTCCGGTCGATCGACATTTCCAGAATGTCGTACCAGGCAGGCATTACGAAGCCGCCGTTGATCGTGACCGGAATCTGCGGCGCGTGCGGGAAGATAAACCGAACCGACATCGACGCTGGCAACTGCAGTTCCGGGACAATGGGTTCAAAATCGTGGCCGTCTGCTCCCAGGCCGTGCAACCAGATGACCGTTGCATCGGGTTGATCGCCAGTTTCCACTTCCAGCGCTGGTAACAGTTGGGATGTCTGTTCAGATGTCAATGCCATGCAAGTACGCCTCGTTTATACACATTTTCGATCAGTATACCGCCTTGAGTCTCTGGGCGCAGAAGCGCAGACAAACCTGGCTCCCACTGGCGGTTACCAGTCGGTTCAGTGGCATGCTACCAGCCCGGCGCAGCCACTCTGAAAGAGAATAATGGCGGTCTCCTGTGATCCGGTGGGTTTCTTATCTTTTCATTGCCAGAGTGTCAATCTGACGCGATTCCGGCTATATTTCCGTAATAATAAGAACCTCAGTTGCCCCATGAACACACCTGCACTCTATGCCGCGGTAGACCTCGGCTCGAACAGCTTCCATCTGGTGATCATGAAATCGGATGGGCACTCGCTGCAATCGGTGGATTGCAAACGCCAGCTGGTGCGTCTCGCGGCGGGTGTCGATATCAGCACCGGCCGACTCAATCGCGATACCAAAACCCGTGCTTTGCGCTGCCTGGCCCAATTCAGCAATACCCTTAAGAATCTGCCCGATGTTCAGGTGACAGCCGTTGGCACCAGCGCCTTTCGGCAGCTCAGTGGCGACCCGCAGTTTATAAAACGGGCAGAATCAACGCTCGGTCAACCCATCCGGATTCTCAGTGGCGAAGACGAAGCCCATTATATTTACCGGGGTGTTTCCCAGGGGCAACCTGATCAGGATCGGCGCTTTGTACTCGATATTGGCGGTGGAAGCACAGAACTCATCGTTGGCCAGGGTCGCAAACCCGAAGTGGTCGCCAGCCTTGAGCTGGGTTGTGTAACCCTGACCTCCCGCTTTCTGGATCACGATCGGCTCGACCTCAAGCACCTGGCTGAGTGTGAGGCATATGTCGACGAGCAGATTACGGCGATCAAACCCCGCTTTGACGGCCACGACTGGACCGATGTAATGGGTTCTTCGGGCAGCATCAAGGCGGTAAGCTGGGCACTGAGCAATCTGGGCCTAACCAAAGACGGCAGCATTAGCCGGGCACAGCTCGACCGTTTGCACCCGGTACTAACGCAGGCCGACAGCCAACAGCAATTGTCACAGTTACTCGAACTGAACCCAAGGCGAGTGGCCGTTTTCGCGGCTGGCTACATCATATTGCACCGGGTTTTTCACGCCTTCGACATCGACACCATGCGGTTATCATTCAAGGCCATTCGTGAAGGGCTAATCGACGAAATGATTCGGGACGAACTGATGACCCAGCCCATCATTTCATCCGAATCGCAGACTTAAATGCTTTTAATTTTGGCGTTTGCAATAAACTGAGTGTCAGGCGCCGGGTGTACCTTTCTGGGGTAGTCTGAAGCATGGATGCTTCAGTCTAGGCCCCATGGATGGGTTCACGCCGACCCCATATAGGTGCACCCGGTGCCTGACACGGATTTCTGGCACCAAGGCAACCCAAACTCCGAAGCTTGGCTATTAAGCTGGTTCCGCCACCTTAGCCTTGTCTTCAACCGGTGAAGGCACATCGGACCGAATCAGATGATCGAAGGCGCTCAGGGCAGCAGTGGCACCGGCGCCCATAGAGATAACGATCTGCTTGTACGGCACCGTGGTTGCGTCGCCAGCGGCGAAGACGCCCGACATTGAGGTCTCACCCCGCGCATTGATTTCAATTTCACCAAAGCGGGTTAATGCCAGTTCACTGCCCTTGAGCCACTCGGTATTAGGTACCAGTCCGATCTGAACGAACACACCGGCCAGTTCAACCGAGTGCATTTCACCGCTGACTCGATCTTTGTACTGCAACGACGTCACTGTTTTGCCATTGCCAAGTACTTCGGTTGTCTGGGCATTGGTGATGATGTCGATGTTGTTCATCGACCGCGCCTTACGCTGTAATACGTCATCGGCGCGCAGTGTGTCGGCGAATTCCAGCACGGTGACGTGACTGACAATACCAGCCAGATCAATCGCCGCCTCAATACCAGAGTTGCCGCCGCCGATTACTGCGACATGCTTGCCCTTATAGAAGGGGCCGTCGCAATGCGGGCAATAGGCTACGCCCTTGTTACGGTACTCTGCTTCGCCGGGCACGCCCAGTTCACGCCAGCGTGCACCCGGGGCCAGAATGACCGAACGGCTCGACAGCCTCGCGCCGCTTTCCAGCGCCAGTTGCAACTGACCATCGCGTTTCAGTTCGGCGGCGCGCTGACCAGTGATCAGATCCACACCGTATTCTTTGACGTGCTGTTCCAGACCGGCGGTCAGCTTCGGGCCTTCGGTGTAAGGTACCGATATGAAGTTTTCGATGCCGACGGTGTCCATCACCTGGCCACCGAATTTTTCAGCAACCAGACCGGTACGAATGCCTTTGCGAGCGGCATAGATCGCTGCGGCAGCGCCTGCCGGTCCACCGCCTACAATCAGAACCTCGTATGGCTCACGCCCATTCAGCGCTTCGGCCTGGCGTTCAGCGGCACCGGTGTCGAGCTTGGCGACGATGTCGGTCAGCGTCATCCGGCCCTGGCCGAAATGCTCGCCATTCAGATAGACCGACGGTACCGCCATGATCTGGCGTTCGTCGACTTCGTCCTGAAACAGGGCGCCATCGATCATCTCGTGGGTGATGTTCGGGTTCAGTGTTGCCATCAGGTTCAGCGCTTGAACCACATCCGGACAGTTCTGGCACGAAAGCGAAATGTAGGTCTCGAAATGGAACGCGCCGGTCAGGGCGCGCACCTGATCCAGTACCTCAGTGTCAGCTTTGGAGGGGTGGCCACCGGCCTGCAGCAGCGCCAAAACCAGTGAGGTGAATTCGTGGCCCATCGGAATACCGGCAAAGCTCACCCGGGGTGTTTCACCCACCGGAGCAATCGCCATACTCGGTGTCCGCTGGCCCTGATGCTGGCCGCGACTGATGTTGCCAGAGAGCTCAATGATCTCAGTAGCCAGCGCGTCCAGTTCGTTTGATTTGGTCGAGTCGTCGGTGGACACACTGACTTCGATTGGGGTCACAATCTTTTGCAGGTAGGTGTCCAATTGCTGTTTTAGAGTGGCATCCAACATCGGTGTGTCCTGTTAATAAGAGGGAGTAAAACGAGGGGTAGGTACTTAATAAAAAGGGGCGTACCCGCCCCCTGTGATCCATAAGCAAAACTTTTTCACTGTTCGTTTTGCCGGCGAGTTCGGAACGTCTCGCATGGACCACCAGTGAAGGTCGATCTGGTTATTCAGTCATCGGGCTCGGCTTAGATCTTGCCAACCAGGTCCAGTGACGGAGCCAGCGTTTCTTCGCCTTCTTTCCACTTGGCCGGGCAGACTTCGCCAGGGTGCGCAGCGATGTACTGAGCCGCCTTGATCTTACGCAGCAGTTCACTGGCGTCGCGACCGATGCCGCCGTCGGTGATTTCAACCACGCGGATAACGCCTTCAGGGTCAATCACAAAGGTAGCGCGATCAGCAATACCGTCTTCTTCGATCATGACATTCAGGCTGCGCGTCAGCTTGCCCGTCGGGTCTGCAATCATCGGGTACTGGATCTTGTTGATGGTTTCAGACGAATCGTGCCAGGCTTTGTGGGTGAAGTGAGTGTCGGTAGACACTGAATACACTTCTACTCCGCGCTTCTGGAACTCGTCGTAGTTGTCGGCCAGGTCGCCCAGTTCAGTCGGGCAGACAAAGGTAAAATCGGCCGGATAGAAGAACAGAACCGCCCACTTACCCTTCAGGGTCGCTTCGGTGACTTCAACGAATTCGCCGTTGTGAAAGGCTTGAGCGGTGAAAGGCGTCAGCTCAGAATTAATATAACGTGCCATGGATAGGAACTCCCCAGTGTATGAATGTAACGGTTAGAAACGATACGGCGGTAAGCCGACTACGGAACCCATACTATGAGTAGTTCGGTGACAATTAAACAGCCCAGTAACAATCACGTTGATAGCTTCAGGCAATACTTTCAAGAATATCGATTAATTTTGATGCAGGAACGGAAGGTTCACCCCGGGGCGGGGCACCGGCAGGCATGTTTTGAGGGAAAAACCACGCTGTTGCATGGCCCGGATCATCTGTTGGCGTAATGCACTCATGGTTAATTCTCCTCTGGTGCGACCCGTCATGGGCCGAGAGGAGTATTAACACTGAGCCCGATTTTGCCTGAAAAGTCTAAGCAAGGTGGCCGCCGACGCCCCCAGATACGCTCAAACGCAGGGCTAACGTACAAAAAGGTGCCATCCTTTTCGGTCAACCGGAACACTTCATTAACCTGTTCCGCCAATTGCTGGAACCGGCGATCACTGTCTTCACGGATACGGTGAATTTGATTCTGCTCCAGGGTCAATCTAATCAGACTGATGTCAGGGTCACCACTCTGGTTTCGGGGTCACAGGGTGACCGGACCACCCTTGTCGATCGCGACTTGATAGGCCGGCCGGGCACGCAAGCGCTCAAGATACGCTGCCAAAGCAGGGTAAGCGTCTCCGAGGCCATAACGGCTTGCTGCCGCTTCAATCGGATAGCTGAGCTGAATGTCGGCGCAGGTAAAGCGGTTGGCAACCAGCCAGTCATGTTGCTGCAAATGATCATTCAACACCTGGAGCTGGGTATCCACCTGCGGCTGAATGAAGCTGCGAATTACGTTACGAGTAATGCTTTTTGCCACCGGTTTTGCAAAGAATGGCATGCGCGATTTGGGCACCCGACGAAACACCAGCGTCATCACTAGCAAGGGCATCAGTGTGCCTTCTGCATAATGCAACCAGTACAAATATTCGGCTCGGGCGGGGTCAGTCGCTGGCACTGAAAATCCTTTCTCTGCATGCTGTTCCGCCAACCATTCCAGAATGGCTCCGGACTCTGCCAATGTCATGCCATCCGATGTAATTACCGGTGATTTTCCCAGCGGATGCACGGCTTTTAACTCAGTCGGAGCTAGCATGGTTCTGGGGTTGCGCTGATAAGTTTTTAACTCGTACTCCAGTCCCAACTCTTCCAGTAACCAAAGCACCCGGTGAGAGCGGGATTTTTCCAGGTGATGAACCGTCAACATACTTGAGTGACTCCTGACTGATGCAAACCAAAAAATAAAAAAGCCAGCTGGCACTGGCTTGCTAAATCACATTTTCACGCTTGATTAGGTTACCGCCCAGCGCTGGCTGCCGCGAATGCCTGACAGCAAAGCCAACCGACCAGCCCTGCCTTAAAAAGTAACCAGGTACGATTCGATTTGCTCCAGGTCACTTTCTGACAACTGACCGGCTGACTGTTTCAGCAGCAGGCCGCTGATCACATAGTCATATCGGGCATTGGCGAAATCCTGGCGGGCCGCAAATACGGCTTGCTGGGCGTTCAACACTTCAACAATGTTCCGGGTACCCACTTCGTAGCCCACTTCAGTAGCTTGCAGTGCGCTCTCGCGGGATTCAACCACACGAGCCTGGGCATCGATATTCTGTGCCGCAGTGCGCAATTGGCGATAATAAGTACCGACCTGAATACGGGTATTGCGCTTCAACTGTTCAAGCCGCTGCTCGGCGATGTTGTTCTGCAAGCCGGTCGAAACGATCTGCGCCGAAGTCGCGCCCCCGGTGTACAGCGGAACCGTCAGCGACAGGCCGATTGAACTGCCTAGCCGCTCGTCAAAGTCGATGCCATTGCTGGTGTTGTCGCTGTAACTGACCGACGCATTGGCACTAAGCACTGGCAGTCGGTTATTGCGACGGGCCTGCAGTTCGCGCTCACCAGATTCCAACCCCTTTTGAGCAGCCAGAATGCTGGGATGATTTTCCAGGGCATAGTTAATCCAGCGGTCCTGACCATTCTCTACCGGCATACTAATCGGCAAGCGGGTACCAATGGCCATCACCGAATCCGGCACTTCACCAGTCAACACCGACAGGTTCTGCAAGGCGATGTCATACTCGCTGTTGGCGCTGATCAGGGCTACGCGGGATTGATCGAGCGTCGCCTGGGCGTCCAAAACATCGGTCACGGTGACCAAACCCACTTCATAGCGCTGCTCGGTTTGCTCAGTCTGGCGTTCCACCGCGAGCAATTGCGTTTGGGCCGAATCAAGGCCCTCTTCGGCACGCAACACACTGATGTAAGCTTCAGCAACCCGGACCATCAACGCTTGTTGGGCCGCGACGGTTTCAATGTCAACCCGTGATGCGTTCAATTTTAAGGCTTCATAGGCATCAATGGCGGCCAGGGCAAACAGATTCTGGGACGCCGATACACGCGCTGAGACCGAACTGCAATCCTCAAAGTTTGGACCGAACTGGTAGTCGGTACCCGCACAGCTGCTACCAACATCGTACCCCAGGGACCCATTCACACTGGGCAACAATTCACTGAAACCCGAATCCACCTGCACGGTAGCAACCCGCTGGTTGAGTGACTGGATCGCCAGTTCCGGGTCGTTATCCAGCGCTTGCTGATAGACGTCCATCAGCGACACCTCGGCCCAGGCGCCAACGGATGCCAGTGCCAGGGTGATGCTTGCTATAAATCGATTCACTGCCATTGTTCCTGTCTCATGGTTAAACCTATGTCGGTGTACCCGGGTTTGCACTAGTGATGCTGACGGGCACTGTTCTGGTGTCAAAGCGTGTATTGAACAGCCATCCTCCAGTATCAAACCGCCATTATGCCGCCAGAGGAGACGCTTTACAGTCGGCGCCATAGGGCTTTACGGATTATTGTACCAGTGTGACCCGGCTTGCCCTCAACCAGAAGCCCCAAAAGTCATCATCCCAGCTTCCACCCTCTCAACTCGACGCCGATGCTGACTGTGCCATACTGTCGCGCTACCAAGTCGTCCAGAACCCTATGGGGCCATCTCCAACGGGCCCGAACAACGATGCCGACCTTAAGGATGCCAATGAGCCGTGACACCCTGAATTTCCAACACACTATTGACCAGGTTGAACACCTTTACGAGGGCTTCTACCGCATGGACCGCTATACTCTGACCCACCAGACGTTCGCGGGCCAGACTCTGACCATACAACGCGAACTGATGGACCGCCACGATGCCGTCTGCGTTTTGCCGTTGGATCTGGCTGAAAGCTACGTGGTACTGGTTGAGCAATTCCGGGTCGGCGCCCTGCGTCTGGCCAACCCCTGGCTGTTGGAACTGGTGGCTGGGCTGATTGACAAGGACGAAGTGCCCGAACAGGTTGCCCGCCGCGAGGCCGTAGAGGAAGCCGGGGTTGAACTGGGGCGCCTGCACCCCATCACCCAATACCTGCCCTCGCCGGGGGGCACTAATGAACGCGTCTTCCTCTATGTTGGCGAGGTCGACAGTCGCGGCGTTGGCGGCATACACGGCCTTGATGAAGAAGGCGAAGACATACGCGTGCATCGCGTACCGCTGGAACAGGCCTTCGCCTGGTGCAGGGACGGCACCATCAACAACGCCGCCAGCCTGATCGCCCTGCAATGGGTACAACTGAATCTGGAATGGCTGACTGACCACTGGTCTGCCACACCCTGAACACCACACTCTGAACTAACACCTGAGACACCCGAGGCCATCGCCACCTTGATCAACAAACGCTACATCCCGGATCTGCCGGAGCAAAACGCCCTGTCCGAGGCCAACTTTTTGCGCCTGGAGCGGCTGCTCGGTGATATGAGCAAGAGTCACTACGCCTTTCAATGGGACTGCAAGGGGCAGGCACCGGTACGTGTGCGGATCGAGGTGCAAGAGCGTTTCAAGTTCACCACCACCCTGACGCTGAGCAAGGAAAACCCGGCCCTACCCGAGCCCCTGAATCAGGTTCAGCTGACGCTACGCATGTATCACGATGCGCGCATGGCTGAAGTCGTCACCTGGGCCAAGGGCAAGCAGATGTCGGGGGTTTATCCCTATCCGAACGAGCAAATGTACCAGGTTGACGAAAAAGCCCAGGCCAATGTGTACCTCGGTGAATGGCTGGCTCATCTGATGCAGCATGGTGCCACCGCCGAACAATGGCAGCCCGCGTCACCGGAACGGTAAGAGAACAGTCACCCTACTGCGCTGGAAGCGGGCTCAAAAAGAGAGCCAGGTCGCGAAATGCACAGGGCGTGTTACATTTAGCGCAGGCTTTGTGTAAAAATGGATTTATAACCGTTGACTGCGGATTGAGATGTTGAAACAGCAGATATTACATGTGGTGCAAATCACGGACAGCCATCTTCATGCCAGCCAGGAAGGCACACTGCTGGGCATGAACACCCTGAATAGCCTCGACTTGGTGCTTGATCGTGTGGTCGCAGAACGGCCGGAGATCGACGTTGTGCTCGCCACCGGCGACATAGCCCAGGACGGCTCGGTAGGCGCCTACACCACCTTCATCGGGCGACTGGATCGCCTTGGCGCACCAGTCTACTGGACAGCGGGCAACCACGACGACCGCGACCACATGGACCAGGCCCTGGCACTGATCGGACGCCCCTCCATGGCGCGAAGCGTCTTTACTACGGACGACTGGGTCATTGTATTGATCGACAGCACCGTACCCGGCAAGGTCTACGGCCACCTGGCAGCCGATCAACTGGCCCTGCTCGACCGGACCCTGACCCAGCACAGCGACAAACACGCCCTGGTAACCTTTCACCATCACCCCAAATCCATGGACAGCCATTGGATCGATAAAATCGGCATTAACAATGAAGCTGACCTGATGGCAGTGCTGAGTCGGCATAACAACGTCCGCGCCCTGCTCTGGGGGCATGTACACCAGCACAGTGACGAAGTACACGATGGCCTGCGCTACATTTCGACCCCCTCAACCTGTGTTCAGTTCAAACCCAAAAGTCAAAATTTCGCGATCGACACCGAAGGCCCCGGTTACCGCTGGCTCGATTTACACGCCGATGGCAACATCGACACCGGCCTGACGCGAATTGAAGGCATCGATTTCGAGATCGACTACAGCGTCAAAGGGTACTGACCGGATAACGGCTGCGCACTACACCCTAGAGATTCATGGCAACATCCTGAATTCGAACTCCGAAACTTGAGCCACTGATAACCCTGGTAGAGACATTGGGTGTGAGACAGTACACTAAGCCAATTCCCATTCAGCCCCTTCCTGGCTGACCCATAGAAGACAGTTCGCACGACAGCATTATGAGGCACTCCCGAGCATGAGTCAGAGCAAATATTCGGCCGACGCCATTGAAGTCCTGATGGGCCTGGATCCGGTGCGCAAGCGCCCCGGCATGTACACCGACACCACCCGTCCCAACCACCTGGCCCAGGAAGTCATCGACAACAGCGTCGACGAAGCCATCGGCGGTTATGCCACCAGTATGGAGGTGGTACTGTACAAAGACGGCTCCTTGTCGGTCGCCGACAACGGCCGTGGCATGCCGGTGGATATTCACCCCGAACACGGCGTACCCGGCATCGAACTGATCATGACCCGGTTGCACGCCGGCGGTAAGTTCTCCGGCAAGAACTACCAGTTCTCAGGCGGCTTGCACGGGGTCGGCATCTCGGTGGTCAATGCCCTGTCGACGTTGCTGGAAGTATCGGTTAAACGCGATGGCAAGCTGTACCGCATGGGCTTCGCCAACGGCGACAAAGCTTCGGACCTCGAAGAAATTGGCACCTGTGCCAAGCGCGACACCGGCACCACGGTGCGCTTCATGCCCGACCCCAAATACTTCGACAGCGGCAAGTTCCTCGCCAGCCGGCTGCGCCATGTGCTGCGTGCCAAGGCGGTGCTGTGCCCCGGCCTGAAAGTTACCTTCTACAACGAAGAAAAAGACGAAACCGACGCCTGGCACTACGAAGACGGCCTGCGCGATTACCTGCACAATGCCACGGTTGTTTACGACCCCTTGCCTACCGAACCCTTTACGGGCTCTTTCAGCAGTGAAGACGAGGCGGTCGACTGGGCCGTGCAATGGCTGCCCGAAGGCGGCGAAGGCGTGCAGGAAAGCTACGTCAACCTGATCCCGACCGCGCTCGGCGGCACCCACGTCAATGGCCTGCGCCAGGGGCTGCTCGATGCACTGCGTGACTTTTGCGAATACCGCAACCTGCTGCCGCGTGGCGTCAAACTGAGCCCGGAAGATGTCTGGGACAAATGTCATTATGTACTGTCATTCAAATTGCGCGATCCGCAGTTTTCCGGCCAAACCAAAGAGCGGTTGTCATCGCGCCAGGCCTCAGCTTTTATTTCCGGCGTAGTCAAAGATGCCTTCAGCCTCTGGCTAAACCAGCACACTGACATTGCCGAACAAATCGCCGAACTGGTGGTCAGCAATGCACAAAGCCGTCTCAAGCAGGCCAAAAAAGTCGCGCGTAAAAAAGTCACCCAGGGCCCTGCCCTGCCTGGCAAACTGGCCGACTGCTCCGGCCGTGAAACCAGCCGAAGCGAGCTGTTTCTGGTAGAAGGCGATTCGGCCGGCGGCTCCGCCAAACAAGCCCGCGACCGCACCTTTCAGGCGATCATGCCGTTGCGCGGTAAGATCCTGAACAGCTGGGAAGTCGCCAGCGATGAACTGCTCGCCAGCGAAGAAATCCACAACATCGCCATCGCTCTCGGCGTCGACCCGGACACCGACAACCTCGAAGGCCTGCGCTACGGCAAGGTCTGCATCCTCGCCGATGCCGACTCCGATGGCCTACACATCTGTACCCTGCTGTGCGCCCTGTTTATGCGTCATTTCCGGGCCCTGGTCGATAACGGCCACGTCTACGTCGCAATGCCACCCCTGTACCGCATCGATATCGGCAAGGAAACCTACTACGCCCTCGATAACGACGAACGCGACGGCATCCTCGATCGCATCAAAGCCGAGAAAAAACGCGGCAAAGTCCAGGTCACCCGGTTCAAGGGCCTGGGCGAAATGAACCCGCTGCAACTGCGCGAAACCACCATGGACCCCAACACCCGGCGCCTGGTGCAACTGCGCATCGACGACAACGAGGCCGACGCCGCCGTCGAGATGATGGACATGCTGCTGGCCAAAAAACGCTCCGGCGACCGCAAAACCTGGCTCGAATCCAAAGGGAACCTGGCCGACATCGCCGTTTGACGATTACTTTTTTCGATTTCAGTAGAAGTTTGAACAATGAGACCAAAGGCTGAACAAACTGAATGATTTGCTGAATAAAATTTTATTGAGTGTAAATACACTTAGACTGCCAATATTGTTCAACTCTCAATACAAATGTTGCTGAAATTCCACAAAAACCTCCCGAATTTGGCCTGCCGGGCCAAGTTCGCGAACGGCATCCCCCAGGCTGTGGTATTTCAGTTCAATCAACTGTGGCAGTTTGTCGGTTGAAAGCTCACCCACGCCACGCGCGACATAGTGGTCGAGCACGAAACGCAGAAAGTCCTGTTGCTGGTAGTCGTGGCCCTGAAAGATGGCTGCCCGGTGTGAATCCACCCGTTCGGCACGGGTGACCGGGGCCTGATTAAACGCGATGTAGGCCAGTACATCATAGAGGTCGCTGTTCTGGGCCTCGATCAGCTTGCCCACCTCAGCCAGTTGCACCACGCCGAAGCCCTTTTCTTCGAGCCCTTCCAGTAATTTGCGGCGGGTATCCGGCCGGCCCCACACGGCACGCAACTCATCTTCATCAGCAAACAGCGCCGGCAACTCGCCAAATAGCCGCTGGATAAACTCGGCAGCGGAGATAGGCTTGCCATCCGGACTCCAAAAGCTAGTGGCGCTCATATGCTGGATGGTGCGCGCTTTGCCGTCGGCCAGCTTCACTTTTACTTTGCGACGTTTCTCGCACACGCAGGGTTGTTCGCCACAAACCTCGCAAGGTTCAGGCGGTTCCTTCTCGCACTGGCACGGGCGCTCTCCACACACCGGGCAGGGCTTTGGCGGTTCGATGGCACAGATACAGGGCTGTTGCCCACAGGTGGCGCAGGGTTCCGGCGCCAACGGTTCGCCATCCCACTCCGGGTCGTTGAAGTGTTCGTAGGCCTTCACAAAATCAAAGATCGTGAAATAATCCTTGCCGTCATACAGACGGGTACCGCGACCGATGATCTGCTTGAACTCGATCATCGAATTCACCGGCCGCATCAGCACGATGTTGCGCACATTGCGGGCATCCACCCCAGTGGAAAGTTTCTGCGAGGTGGTCAGTATAGTGGGAATGGTTTTCTCGTTATCCTGAAACTGCTTCAGGAAACGCTCGCCCTCGGCGCCGTCGTTGGCGGTCACGCGCTCACAGTAGTGCGGATCACGGTTGGTCTTCATCTGGTTGATAAGATCACGCACCGCCAGCGCGTGAACCTGGGTAGCGCAGAAAACCAGCGTCTTCTCGCGTTGGTCGATCTGTTCCATGAACACCCTGACCCGGTACTGCTCACGCTCACGGATCTCGATCACTCGGTTGAAGTCGTCCTCGGTGTAACGTTTACCTTCCTCGATGTCACCCTCGATGACCTGGTCGTCGGAGGTATAAACATAATCATCCAGGGTTGTAGCGATCTGGCGCACCCGGAACGGCGTCAGGAAGCCATCGTTGATGCCTTCCTTGAGCGAATACACATAGGCTGGCTCTCCAAAGTAGGCATAGGTATCAGCGTTGTGCTTGCGCTTGGGCGTGGCGGTCAGGCCCAGCTGCACGGCGGGTGCAAAATAATCCAGAATACCGCGCCAGTTGCTCTCGTCGTTAGCGCCACCCCTATGGCACTCGTCAATGACGATAAAATCAAAGAAGTCAGACGGGTAGTCGCCGAAGTTTGGCGCCGGGCTGCCGTCGGCATCGCGCCCGGTCATGAAGGTCTGGAAGATGGTGAAAAACACATTGCCGTTCTTTGGCACCCGACCCTTTTTGCGGATGGTTTCCGGGTCGATGCGCACCAGCGCATCCTCGGGAAAGGCGGAGAAATCATTGAACGCCTGGTTGGCGAGGATATTGCGATCGGCCAGAAACAGGATACGTGGCTGGCGTGCCGGCTCGCCATTTGCCCGCGCCGCCAGGCTCCAGCGAGCGTGGAACAGCTTCCAGGCGATTTGAAAAGCAATGGCCGTCTTGCCGGTGCCGGTGGCCAGGGTCAGCAATATGCGCTCACGCCCGGCCGCAATCGCCTCCAGTGCCTGGTTGATGGCGTTGTGCTGGTAATAACGTGGTTGCCAAAAGCCGCCCTTGTCCTCGAACGGCACTGCCCCGAAGCGCTCGCGCCAGGTATTCACGGCCTCGTCCGCATCGCCAAAGGTCTCAGCCCAGAGTTCGTCGGGCGTGGGATAGCCCGCCACCTCGCCTTCGGCGCCGGTTTCCATGTCAATTCGGTAAATGCCATCGCCGTTGGTCGAGTAAGCAAACCGGGCTTGCAGGCGCTCGGCGTAGCGCTTGGCCTGGGCCAGCCCTTCAGTCACCGGTAGGCTGCGTTTCTTAGCTTCTATTACCGCCAACTTCTGGCCGCGGTAGATCAGCACATAGTCGGCGATGTCCTGCTTCGCCCGCTTGCCTGCGCCCTGTAACCGGCCCAGAGTAATCATCTCGCGCCGCACCCGGCTGGCGTCCACCACCCCCCAGCCCGCTGCCTTCAGGGCCGGGTCGATCAGCTCGGCGCGAGTCTCGGCTTCATTGAGAGTGGCTTTGTTCACTCGTTTTCCTCCGCCAGCATATTCATGATCAGACGAATCATGGTCTCCTTGTTGGCCGGGTCGGATTCGGCCACCAACAGGGTCAGTGCAGCCAACCCCACATCATTGATCACCGGCTCACCGGCCGCGTTCAGCAAGCGGCCATTGCGATGCAGGAAATCCACGAACAGGAAGGCTGCACTGCGTTTGTTACCGTCAGAGAACGGATGATTCTTGATCACAAAATACAACAAATGGGCGGCCTTGGCTTCCACACTGGGGTAGGCCGGCTCACCGAACACGGTCTGATCCAGATTACCCAGCAACGAGGCCAGGCCATCACCTCGGTCGCGGGCGAACAACTCGGTGGCCTCACCCCGCGCCATCAACTCGGATTTCAGGCCGTCCAGAGAGGTTCGTGCTTCTGCCAATGACGGCAACGTGCCGCCGAGCTGGGCCTGTGGATCGGCCAACAGCCCCTCGTCGTAGCGTTGCAGCAGCAGAAAGGTCTGCGCATAGCGGCTGACAATGTCCACCAGCCCACGACCACTGTCGGTGTCCAAAGCGGGGCTCTGAGCGGCCTTGCGCACCAGTGCCAGCGCCGCTTCCAGCTCGCGGGCGTTTTCTTCAAAGCGCTGTTGATTCAGGGTCCAGCCCCGGGTCAGGTGCTCGCGCAGAATGCGGGTGGCCCATTGGCGGAACTTGACGGCTCGGCGGGAGTTCACTCGGTAGCCGACGGAAATGATGGCGTCGAGATTGTAGTGCTCGATCTGCCTCGCGACCTTTCGCTTACCCTCGATTCGAACGGTTTCCAAAATGGAAACCGTTGCTTCCCGGTCCAGCTCACCGTCCTGATAAATATTCTTCAGGTGCTTGGAAATGGCCGCCTTCTGCACATCGAAGACTGTCGTCATCTGCTCCTGGGTCAACCATACGGTTTCCTGGTCCGCGTCCAGACGTACCTCGACGGACTTGTCGGCATCCTCAAAAATAACGATTGAGTTTTGGGCGTCAGCTGTCACGCGTCCTCCTTATCGGCCATATCCTGCTACGCACGCTTGCCCGCGCCCTGCAGAATCATAGCTCGAAACTTTCCTGCCCGGTTACCCGCTTGCCAGTGCCGGTGGGTACCATACCGTTGCTGCGAAGCCGGTCGATGGCCTCGCGAAATTGCCGCGGTGTGTATTGCTGCTTGGCCGGGTGCCAGTTGTCCCGCGCCTCGTAGACAATCTCTGCCTCCGTGGGCTTGTGACCATCCAGCAGGAGGTTATTCCAGGCCGCATAGACGGTAGCGACCAGTTCCGCCTTTTGGGTATCCAGCGGCATCAGTAGGTTCACTACCCGCTCCAGAGCGCTTTTGTAAGGCTCAACGGTATCCAGTGCTTGGGCCAACCATTCGCTGTAGCGCTTGCCTTTGACAAAGTCATAGCCCCGCCGGCCCTCTGTACGCTGAACAAAATCGTAATAATCATTCTCTCTGGCCCACTTCTCGGCCGTGCGCATATGGACAAAATCATTGGGGCCGGCGGCGTCCTTGACAGGCACGCGCCCCAGATCAATCTGGGCCAGTGCTTCCACCAGATGCAGGGTCTTCTGCGCCTTCACATGGCCAAAGGTTTTGTTTTTGCCCCTGGCTTCATGCCAGTGATAGGCCACCGCCATAACATGGGCAGCAAAGGCGGGCGAGTCGGTGGTAGGCGGTGCACTCGATTTTTTGGCTGAGGTTATGGGAACCACATTGCCCATCGTCAGCTCGCCGGAAAAGGCTTTGTGCAGCAGGGATTGTTTAAGTTCGGCCAGAGCGGTGAGTTTTTGTTGGTAAATCTTCTCAACTCTTCTTATTTCAACTAAAAGTGAATCTAGTCTCTCCACTAGTTCTTCTTGTACTTGTAATGAAGGAAGTAAAACTTTAAGTTTTTTTGAGTCCGGCACGCGCATATGCTGAACAGTAGACCCTGACGCTAGGGAATGAATTTGAGATTGCATGTATTTTGATTGGAATTCATACAGCATAAAGCGGTTGTCCAGCAACGCTGGATTTACTCGGTAAGAAACAAGCCTCTGGCCAAGAAAAACTTTTTCGTCAGAATCGAGAATACCCACTTCTCCCATAGGAGCTTCTCTAGTGAGTATTATATCCCCCCTAAGTGGCGTTTGCCGACGAGTCCACTTATTATAAATTTCTTCATCTACATATTTCACAGACTCAAGATTGATTTTTCCGTTTCGTACATTTGTTGTTCGGATCATCTTGAATGGTGTAGGACCATTTACCTGCGGGGCTGTTTTATTGATGCAGTCAATTATAGAGTAACAAATCTCTTCAATTGAAATTTCTTGCCATTCACTTTTATTGCTGCTAAATACCGAATTCAGATAACTATCAAACAACTCGCGGGCATTGGCGAGGTTCTTTTCGGTGTTGGCGATGGCCGTGTCGATCCCGGCGAAGGCTTCATCGAGGATGGCGACGATGCGCTTTTGTTCGGGGATCGGTGGCAGTGGGAGCTGAAGTTCTGCTAACTTGGAAGCGTTGAATCCACCTTGCGCGCTGCCACTTGTACCCTCGGCCACTGTCCTCCAATACTCTTTTGTTTGGAAGAATAGAGCCAAAAATGCTGGATCAACTCCATCTTTTCGAATACGCATTCGGATTAGATACGAGGCCGCAACAGCCTCTGGAGGGTCAGATATCAAGTAACTTTTCCCAGTTGTCGCACCGGTACGTGCAAAAACTAAATCTCCAGTTTGAAGTCGATGCTTATCAAGATCCCTACTATTTATTGGACAGGTAGGCACTTTCTCCCAATTCACATATCCATTCTGAATGTCGGTAATTCTCAGGAACTTCGGACCAACATCTTCTGGCGAAGCTTTAGCTGTATAACCGTAACTTATGTTCGACATATTGCCGAGCATCTCAATCTTCCACCCCTCCCTCATAACATCCCCCGAATCCCTTCCAGGATTTCCTCGCTTTCTTTATCGAGCGTTTCGATCTCGTTGATAATCACTTCGGGGTCGCGCAGGGGTTCGGCTCCGGCTTTATTGGGGTTCTTTACCGAAAGGTCGACGCTGTCAGTGTCGATACTGGACACGTCAACGGTCCAACTGTTGTCCGAGTCCTCAAAGCCGGCCTGACGGGCGACGAAGTCGGCCAGGTCGTTGTCACTTAGCGGGTTGGTCTTGCCCAGGCTACGGCCGGGGTCTAGCTGGTAGTACCAGATCTTGCGCGTGGGCGCGCCTTTCTCAAAGAACAGCACCACCGTCTTGACCCCGGCCCCGAGGAAGGTGCCGCCGGGGCAGTCAAGGATGGTGTGCAAGTTGCAGTTATTCAGCATTTCCTTGCGCAAGGCGCGGGAAGCGTTGTCGGAGTTGGAGAGAAAGGTGTTCTTGATGACGATGGCAGCCCGGCCACCGGCCCGCAGATATTTGATGAAGTGTTGCAGAAACAGAAAGGCCGTCTCGCCAGTCTTGATCGGGAAGTTCTGCTGTATCTCCTTGCGTTCCTTGCCACCGAAGGGCGGGTTGGCGAGGATCACATCGAAGCGGTCTTTCTCCTGAATATCGGCCAGATTCTCGGTCAGGCTATTGGTATGGACGATATTGGGCGTCTCGATGCCGTGCAGGATCATGTTCATGATGCCGATCACATAGGGCAGGCTCTTCTTCTCCTTGGCATAGAAGGTACGCTTTTGCAGGGTGTGGAGATCGGCGGTGGAAAGGTGGCTACCATCGCCCTTGTCATCCGGCCCCTGTTCTTGAAAACCATAGCGAAGGTAGTCGTGCGCTTCGCATAAAAAGCCCGCCGACCCCGCTGCGGCATCGTATATACGCTCGCCCACTGTTGGTTTTACCACCTGGATCATGGCGCGGATCAGAGGGCGCGGGGTGTAATACTCACCGCCATTGCGCCCGGCATTGCCCATGTTCTTGATCTTGGCTTCGTACAGGTGCGACAGCTCGTGCTTTTCGGCCTGGGACCGAAAGCTCAAGCCGTCAATCAGCTCCAGCGCGTCGCGCAGGCTGTAGCCACTGGCAAACTTGTTTCGGATCTCACTGAAAATCTCGCCTATGCGGTATTCCAGCGTGTCGGTATCGCTGGCCCGTTCGCGAAAGCCCTGCAAGTAGGGGAACAGCTCGCCGTTGACGAAGGCAATCAGGTCAGCGCCCGTGAGCGCCTGGTCATGGTCGAAATCGCCGCTGGCCATTTTCGGCGCCGCCCAAGCCGACCAGCGGTAAGGCTCGTCAATCACAAACTGATACGGCTTACCCACCAGCTCCGCCTCCTGCGAGCGCTCATACTCCAGATCGTCCAGGTACTTGAGGAATAGCATCCAGGAGGTCTGCTCGGTGTAATCGAGCTCCGTGGCGCAGCCAGCCTCTTTCCAGAGCACGTCGTCGATGTTGCGGAAGGTTTGTTCGAACATTCAGATTCCCAGGGTCGGTTTATTCATTGTGCCAGCTCCCTCTGGTGACGCGAGCTTCAACTTTGGGGCATTTCAGAGGAGAAAAGCACAATTTCATGTGGTACCGTTCTTATAAGGCTTTGTTGGTTGAATGTGAACGGTGTAGTGCCTTCATTATCAACTGATCAGGGCCGTTTTGCCATCCGATCACCCTGTTTGACGAAATACCCGGGATAGAAAGCTGTCGGACTTCGGCTGACCAACTCACAGAGGTAACTATGTCGGTGCACTTAATACTGGGCGGGGCGCGTTCGGGAAAATCGAGTCATGCGGAACGCCTCGCCTTAGCTTCACAGGGCCCTCTGCACTACATTGCGACCGCTGAGGCAGGTGACGCCGAAATGGCAGAGCGCCTGGAGCGACACCAGGCTCAGCGATCGCCCAGTTTTAAAACCTGTGAATGCCCCCTGGCCTTGCCGGAAGCACTGGCCGAACGCGACCTACCCGGCAACACGATACTCGTAGATTGCCTTACACTTTGGCTAAGCAACTGCCTGCTGCAAACACCCGAAATCTGGCCGGACTACCGTGCCAGATTACTGGCTCAACTGCTCCATACTCAGGCCAATATCCTGCTGGTCAGTAACGAAGTTGGCCATGGTATAGTGCCCATGGGTGAGTTAAACCGGCGCTTTGTTGATGAAGCCGGTTGGCTACACCAAGCGATTGCAAAACAGGCTAAACAGGTCACTTGGGTTGTGGCAGGGTTACCGCAGAAATTAAAGTAACTTTAGTGGTTCAGTAAAATGCTGACGATGGCAACAATTCAAGTGCCAGCTGCCGGGTAAGCCTCTCCGGGGTAGTCCGCAACAGGGATGTTGCGGCCTAGGCTCCATGGACGGATCTACGCCGACCCCGGAGAGGCTTACCCGGTAGCTGGCACGAACTCCTGGCAAAACAGCAAACCCAACGGGCAGCCACAAAACCAAACTCACCCTCCAGAGGGAATAAAAAACGATGCCGAAGGACCGATTTACCATTACCGCTGTAGACAAGAGCCTTGATGCCGTCATTCAGAATACGCTCGACAACAAGACCAAGCCGCCCGGGTCTCTGGGTCATTTGGAGGCGGTGGCAGCGCAGGTTGCTCGTATTCAGCAAAGTTTGAGCCCGCAACTGAGCCGGTTGAATCATTGCGTGTTCGCCGCCGACCATGGCGTTTGTGAAGAAGGGGTCAGCCCTTACCCCAGTGAAGTGACGCGGCAGATGGTGTTGAACTTTATGGCCGGTGGCGCGGCGATTAATGTTTTTTGCCGGCAACAGGACGTTCGGTTAACCGTGGTCGATGCCGGCCTGAACGGCGAACCGCTCCCCGCGCATCCGAACTTAATTGAAGCAAAGCTTGGCCATGGCAGCGCGAACTTTATGCGCCAGCCCGCCATGAGCCACGAGCAGTACCAGCAAGCGGTCAACAAAGCAGCTGAAATTGTGGAAATGCAGTTAGCCGAAGGCGCCGATATCCTCAGCTTTGGTGAAATGGGCATCGGCAATACCACCTCGGGGGCAGCGCTGATGGCCGCCTGCCTGAAGCTGGACCCGGTCGATTGCGTCGGCGCAGGTACCGGTGCCGACCCGGCATTGATCGATCACAAAGTTACTGTTGTGCGCGAGGCCCTGGCCTTGCACCAGGCTGGCCTGACCTCGGGTTGCGCCATCATGCAGCACCTGGGCGGCTTCGAACTGGCGATGATGGCCGGAGCCATGGCCGCCACGGCTGAACTCGACAAACCCTTTATCGTCGATGGTTTTCTGGCAACGGCGGCGCTGCTCACCGTCTGGTACGACCACCCGGAAATCCTCGACTATGCACTGTTCAGCCATGCCTCTGGCGAGCACGGCCATCATCGCATGCTGGAAACCCTGGGGGTCCGGCCCCTGTTGCAGCTCAACCTGCGTCTGGGTGAAGGCACCGGCGCCGTGCTGGCCTGGCCGTTAATACGGGCGGCGGTCGCCATGCTGGATGAAATGGCCAGTTTCGACAGTGCCGGAGTAGACACAGCAGGGGGTGACTAAGCGCAATGCCCTTTCAGGAACCACACCGACCCGAAACCTGGCTTGCCACTCAATGGCACAGTTTCTTCAACGCCTGGGTCTTCTTTTCCCGCTTGCCTCCGCCACCCGGTATTCGTTTCAATGACCAGCTGCTAAACCACAGCAGCCGTTATTTCACCTGGGTGGGTGCCGTATTGGGCCTGCTACTGGCGATGGTCGTCATCGCTGCAAGCGAACTCTGGTCCTGGCCGTTGGCCGTGGCCGGCATGCTGGCGGTCAGTTTACTGCTGACCGGGGCCTTTCACGAAGATGGGCTGGCGGATCTGTTTGACGGCTTTGGTGGCGGCTTCACCCGGGAGGCAGTATTACGCATCATGAAAGACAGCCGCCTCGGCACATACGGTGCGGCAGCCCTGACCATTACCCTGCTGGTGCGCTGGTTGGCCTGGACCAGCCTGTTCGAACAGGGTATTTCGCCCTGGTGGGCATTACCCTTTGTTGCGGCCTGGAGTCGGTTCTGGGCCATCTCGACGCTGTGGACACTGCCCTACGCCCGCGACGGTGACCACAGCAAAAGCAAACCATTGGCCACCCGCTTCAGGTTTCGCGCTACCGTGCTGGCATTGGTGCCGGTATTGGGGTTAATCTGGCTGCTGAGCCCAATGATAGTCCTAAGCCTCATTTTGGCAGCAATAGTGCTTCGAGCCAGCCTGAACCACTGGTTTATGCGTCGTATTCAGGGCTACACTGGTGATTGTCTGGGCGGTGCCCAGCAATTACAGGAAATGCTGGCCGTATTGGCCATTGCAGCGCTAATGCCCGGCTAATAATGTGCAGCAGCGCCTCTATTATCCTCATGGAAGAATGAGCATGATACTGATTCGTCATGGAGTCCCGGCACAGACAGGTCTGTGTTATGGCCGCAGCGACCCGGAACTGGCGGCACCGGCCGCAAATACCGCCCGGTCACTGCCCGCTGCACTCAGCCAGCGCCCGGGGCCCTGGTACAGCAGCCCATCGCAGCGCTGCCTGGCAGTTGCACGGCATCTTGCGCCGGAAGATCGGCTAACAACGGTCGACGCGCTGCGTGAACTGAATTTTGGCGACTGGGAACAACAACCCTGGTCGGAGATTAAACGCAGTGCACTGGATGCCTGGGCACAGCAACCACTGGACTTTCGCATGCCCGGAGGTGAATCGGGCCGCGATCTGTTCCACCGGGTTCAAGCCTGGGCGACCCAGGCTCATCTAAACGAAAACAGCGTTGTTATAGCGCATGCGGGTAGCCTGCGTGCCCTGGCCGCCATCGTGCTGGAACGGCCCTTTGAGCAAACCTGGCAGTGGCCCGTGCCCTACGGCACTGCCCTGATACTGAATTCCCATGGCACAGGGTTCGACCTCTGGGAGCACGACGTATAGCCGCCCCCTATTCTTTGAGGCCGCAGCTCGCCCCCAACCGATTACTCATAACCAAAGGAGTCCCTTGTGACTCAATCGACAACCACTCAGCCCGAGCACATCGTCATCATTGGTGGTGGCGCTGGCGGACTTGAACTGGCCACGCGTCTGGGCAAAAAGCTGGGGCGTCGCCAAAAAGCGCGTATTACACTGATCGACCGCAACAACACCCACCTGTGGAAGCCACTCCTGCACGAAGTCGCGGCCGGGTCTCTGGATGCGGGTGTCGATGAGGTCAACTATCGCGGTCAGGCCCGGCGTAATGGCTTTCATTTTACCCTGGGCACCGTCTGCGACCTGGACCGGGACGCACGCGAGGTGATTCTGGCCCCACTGGTCGACAGCGAAGGCACCACCGTACTGAATGAACGCCGGGTACCCTACGACCAACTGGTGTTTGCCCTGGGCAGCGTCACCAACGACTTCGGCATCCCCGGCATTAAGGAGCATTGCATGATGCTCGACGCCCCGGCCCAGGCCGAACGCTTTCACCAACATCTGCTCAACGCCTTTCTGCGACTCGACCGGGCACGGGCACAGGGTGCGGACGACCGACTGAAACTGGTCATTGTAGGCGGGGGTGCAACCGGTGTTGAACTGTCGGCCGAGCTGTTCAACGCGGCCAGCGTGCTGAAAGACTACGACCTCGGTCATGTTGGTCCGGATCATCTCGACGTCACCCTGGTCGAAGCTGGGCCGCGTATCCTCCCGGCCCTGCCTGATCGCATCAGCAAAACGGTCACCCACGAACTCGGCCAGCTCGGGGTCAAGGTGCGCACCCAAACCAAGGTGGTTCAGGGCCACCAGGGGGCTCTGGAGACGGATGACGGGGAACGGATTGAAGGGGCCATTATGGTCTGGGCCGCCGGTGTGCGTGCACCCAACTTCCTCAAAGACTTGGCCGGGCTGGAAACGGCTCGCAATAATCTGATGCTGGTCGGCGCCACTTTGCAAACCACCCGTGACGATCGCATCTGGGCCATCGGCGATTGCTGTGCCTGCCCGCAACCCGGTGACCGCTGGGTACCACCCCGGGCCCAGTCAGCGCACCAGATGGCCAGCCATGTGTATAAAAACATGCTGCGCCAGCGTCAGCAGAAACCATTGGTGGAGTACCGGTACAAGGATCACGGCTCGCTGATCAGCCTGAGCCGGTTCAGCACCGTGGGGTCACTGATGGGCAATCTGACCCGGGGCAGCATGATGATTGAGGGGCGTATCGCCCGGATGGTATATATCAGCCTGTATCGGCAACATCAGGTTGCACTGCATGGTGTCGCGCGTACCGCTTTACTGACCATCATTGACCGCTTGAATCATGCAATTCGGCCGCGCCTGAAACTGCACTGAGTTCGAACGATCTAAGCCAACCCGGCGTTTTACGACGCCGGGTTGTTGCTTAACTTAAAAACTCAGTACGCAACCCAGCGTCTTTTTTGAACACACCGCCCAGAGCTATGGTCTCGGTCTGAGACTGTTCATCCATTACACCGCGCGCCTTAACACAGTAATGTTTCGCATCGATATGCACGGCCACGTCATCGGTGCCCAGCAACACCTGCAATGCCACCATGATCTGACGGGTCAGGCGTTCCTGCACCTGGGGCCGTTGCGCAAAGAAGCGCACCAGGCGGTTCAGTTTTGACAGGCCGATAATCGTATCTTTCGGGATGTAGGCGATTCTGGCAAAGCCATCGATGGTGATGAAATGGTGCTCACAGGTGCTGAGTACACCGACATCGCGCACTTTAATCACCTCATGCAGGCCCATTTTGTTCTCGATCTGGGTGATTTTGGGAAAGGTGCTGTAGTCGAGACCGGAAAAAATCTCATCAACGTACATTTTGGCGATGCGCGCCGGGGTTTCCATCAGGCTGTCATCGGTTAGGTCCAACCCCAGTGTGCCCGCCACTTCCGCCATCAATCCGGTTAGCCGTTCCCGTTTCTGTTCACGGGTGAGGCCATTGTCGACCATGGGGGTTTCCAGGCCCTGACTAACCAGTGCTTCGCGCACCGCAGCGGCTTCGTTACTCAACATGGGGGCACTCTTTGCAATGAGATGGGGTTACCGGGTTGTACGCAATCAACCCGGAGGCCAGATGACAGCCTGATGAAGGTTTTTCGTGATCAGCCCGCATCGGACGACCAGTCCTGCAGCCACTGGCGGGTTAGACGGATACCAAAGCCAGTAACGTCGGACGGAACATGACCCAGGCCGCCTTTGTGGCTGTCTGCCGCCAGGTCGAGATGTACCCAGGGCACTCCAGCCTCTACAAAGCGGCTCAGAAAGCGGGCCGCGTCGATGTGATCTGAAGACTTGCCCGGGTTGCATTGCTGGATATCGGCAATGTCGCTTTTAATCTGTTCGTCGTAATCCGGGTCGATCGGGAATGGCCAAACCCGTTCACCGCTGCGCTGGCCACTGCCGATCAACGGCATCCACCAGGCATCATGGTTGGTGAAGACTCCGCTGTAACGGGTCGACAGGGCGGCCATGCAAGTACCGGTCAGGGTCGCGTAGTCAAACACCCACTGCGGCCGTTCACGCGTGGCCAGCGTCAAGGTATCGGCCAGAATCATACGGCCCTCGGCATCGGTATCGACCACTTCAATGGTGGTGCCGTTCAACGCCCGCACCACCTGATTGGCATGGTAGGCGTTCGGCCCCAAATGGTTCGCCACCAGCGCCAGCCAACCGGTCATATTGAATGGCAAGCCCAGCCGAGTGGCCGTCAGCAAACTGCCCAGCACCACAGCACTGCCGCCCATATCACCGTGCATACCGAACATGCTGCCGCTGACTTTCAGGTTATAGCCACCGGTATCAAAACAGACGCCTTTGCCAACCAGAGCCAGCGTTTCAGTTGATTCCGGCTTGCCGCGGTATTGCACCCGCACGATGGAGGCATCCTGACTCTCCGAGCCCTGGGCCACGGCCAGAAAGGCGCCTGCACCCATCTGCTCCAACTCTTTGTAGTCATAAACCCGATAATCCCAGCCTTCGGCCTCGGCCAGATCTTCCACCCACTCACGATACGACCAGGGCGTCAACTCATTGGCCGGCAATGTGGATAAAAACCGGGTCAGCGCATTACCTTCAGCTTCGGCGCAACGCACCTTTACGTCATCGGCCGCAATAGGCCCGACCAGCGTAATACGGTTCACCGTCGATGCCGGCGCAGGGTCCTGTTTGAAGGTTGGCAGCGTATACAAAGCCGCGAGGGCTGCGCTGAGAAGAGCATCCAACACCCCGGCACTGTCTGCCACCAGCGTCAGATGCTGGTCACCCGTCTGCCAGGCACCACTCACCGCTTTGCGCGCCTGCGTCAGCCGTTCAAAGACCGTCGCCGCTTCCTTGAGTTTAACGAAAGCCCACTGGGCCCCGGGAGCTGCATCCGAACCCAGAGTCTGGTCACGATCCCGGTCCCGACTGGCAATGGCCGTCAGGGCGCTATGCTCGCGCCATTCCAACACGGCATCACTGTCTGTCGGGACAGCAGAGGCGATCTGAACATCAAAAACTGGGTAATCGAACGCTTTCATAGTCACCTTGCAAAAAAAATTAACGACCCACCAATGCCCCAGGCAATCCTGTTCGGCTATTGACGTTTGAAGCAGACAGCCATGCCACCGACCACACTATTGCCTCAATAGACAGAAGGCTCACCCTCTGGCCGGGTTTTGAAGCGTTTGTGCAACCACAGATACTGATCGGGCGCTTCCCGTACACAGCCTTCCAGCCAGGCATTAAAACAGGCCGCATCAGCGATGTCATCTCCACTCGGAATCGGCAGTGGCGGGCCAAAGCGGGCGCTATAATCAAGCAAAGACGAGTTTCGGTAGAAAAACACCGGAATTACCCGTGCATTACCAGACTTGGCCAACTTGCTGGTCATGGTGACGGTCGCGGTCTGGATGTTGAAAAAGGGCACGAACTCGCTCGCTTTGCGGCCATAATCCTGATCCGGCGCGTACCAGACGATACGGCCTTCACGCAGCGACTGAATCAGGCCTTTCATATCTCGGCGCGCCAGGGTGCGTTCGCACCAGCGTTCGCGAGAGCGGGTCATAAAGTAATTGAGCAGTGCGTTGTCGTGTTTGCGGTAGACCAGATCGTAGGGTTTAATTTGCCCGAACAACGCTCCCGCCATATCCAGAATGGCGAAATGACCGCCGACCAAGAGCACGCCCTGACCGTCTTTTTCCGCGGCATCCAGATGCTCAACGCCCTCCCAGTGCACGCGGGAACGCATCCGCTCGATCGGGCGCACCCAGGCATCCGCCGTCTCGAAAAAGCCCAGCACATTGGCAAAAAAGGTGTCGCGAACCAGTTTCTGGCGTTCCTGTTCGGTTTTCTCCGGGAAGCACAAATCGATATTGGTTTTGGCAACGTGATGCCGGCTGCGGGCCAGTCGCATGGCCAGTGGCGTCAGCACCCGCACCAGCCCAATGCGAACCTTTCCGGGGATATAGCCCAACAGATACATGAACCCGATAAAGACCCAGCCGCCCCAGTATTTGGGTGCCAGAAAGTCGCTATACTGGGTACCGTCGGTAACACGCGAGTCACGCTGTCGGCGCCCCGGTCGCTTGGGCGGGGGCGGTGAAGAGGGGTTCGCTTGACGCATTAGGCTCATGAATCGTTAAATGGCCGGGCAGTTTACCAAATTTATCCACTAACCTTCGAACAATTCCCGTCAAGGATTCGCCAATATGGCTAAAGCACTGCCAAAGTTCCTCACTCGCCGCCGAGCTGCCCACAAGCTTTTAAGCTGGCTGGCCGCCATGCAAGTCAGGTGGCAAGGCTACAAGGACGCCCGCAGCGCCCTCAAGGCCAAACGCAAACGGGGCAAGTGATGTGGCATGAGTCCATGACAGCCACCGGGTGTGCCTATCCGGGGTCGGCGTAAATCCCTCCATGGAGCCTAGACCGCATGATATGAATCCCTTCCATGGGATTCACCCTTCGGGCTCGCTACGCTCATGCTAAAACGCTCCTGGCGTTTTAGTCCATGCTGCGGACTTCCCCGGATGGGGATACCCGGCACCTGCCACTCAGTAAGCTGCTCCTACCACTGAATAAAAAACATTTGCCTCAAGAAAGTCCCATTACTCCATCCATCTCAACCTGGGCGTCCTTCGGCAACTGAGCCACGCCAATGGCCGCCCGCGCCGGGTACGGTGCTTCGAAATACTCCTTCATGATCTCGTTCACGGTGTTGAAATGGCCAAGGTCAGTCAGGAAGATATTCAACTTCACAATGTGCTGCAGGCTGCCACCGGCGGCTTCGCATACGGCCGTAAGATTCTGGAACACTCGGTGTACCTGGGCCGCGATGTCGCCCTCTACCAGCGTCATGGTCTCCGGATTCAGCGGAATCTGGCCCGACAAATAGACGGTATCGCCGACCTTTACCGCCTGTGAATAGGGGCCAATAGCGGCCGGGGCCTGGTCGGTGCTGATGATGCTTTTGTTCATAGTCGTTCGCTCCGTCTGATCAATTTACGCAGCCCGCCATTATGATTGATTGCGCGCTGAGCACAACGTTCTACAATCGCCTCTTTTCGAACATCCTGGCGATCCCTGCTAGGCTGTTTGCATTACTGACTTATGTTTCGGATTTCGCACGGCGCAAGCGGCGGGTGCCGGTGGTGCCTCTGCGGGGGAGTCCGCAGCATGGATGCTGCGGTCTAGGCTCCAT